>CAZAYL010000006.1:0-43828 GCA_964489405.1 uncultured Lachnospiraceae bacterium
CCGCAACGACAATAAAATTAGACACATTCTATATAAATGCCCCCGCTTATATTGCCGGGGACATATATCGTGGTAACACCGATGATGCCAAGAATTACTCGTCAATAAGCGCGGAAGACGGCGAATTGTTGAGCGCAACGGACACGAGCTACATAATGCCCTCGTTATTCACGGTTGGTGGGGACATTGACCCGTCAGTGCTTGGGGACTTGCTTGAAATGATAGATTCTTGTAGCACAACCAATGGTACTAACACAACGGACGGAGTAACTTACTATTCCGCAAAAAACTTTGGTGCGTACGACCCAACAGGTAACGCGCAGTCTAGCTGGGACGATAACAGTAAAGGCAATGCGCAAATACTCGTGAAATTATTTGAAACGACTAATAATTCGACGAATACAGATTTGAATAATTTCACATCGCAATACTGGCAAGCCGTGTATCGCTCAATAAATGGGACAAACGATGTTCTGACGCTCTACATGGTACGCCCGTATACAACAGCAGAATTTAATCCAAGTTCAACAACAACATACAACAGTGAAGAATATTACTATGACGCGAACTACTCGCAAAGTTTTTTGCGAGATAAAACTGTAATACCTATGTACAACGCTTTGAATACAGGTAACTACTTTGCCACACAACTAAACAATTATGTGGTGACACCTGCAAATTTACCAGGTTTGTGGCAAAGTAGTGCTTATCAGACGTCGTACAACAGTTCGCAATCGCTGTATACCACCAATTGCATTGGTACCAGTGGTTACGGTGATGATTCAACTTACCACAGCATAAATAACGGACTAGACGGACTCGGTACGAAACACTCTGAATGGAATTCGACGATAGAATCGGCGTACACTGACAAGCTATGGGTACCGAGCGCGTACGAAACACTACACACGGGGTATGGCGCACAAAGCACGAGCACACTGCAAGATACTAAACGCAATTACGACGAATCGAATCGGGTTGTATACTTGTCGAATTACAGTGCCGCAGACGCCACTCCGTCCGTTTCAAACACGAACAGCAACCGCACAGGCTTGTGGGAACTCAACGGCTATGATAGAGCAACAGATTCCGAGGAGTGGCTGCGTTCTGGCTATTCAGAGGATTACGATGGCACGCGCGCTATCTACTCGGATGGTTACGATAGCAACGATAGTGTCGACTGCATCAGCGGCGTGCGCGTTGCGCTCCATCTCAATCTAGCGACCCTTGCAAAGGATTGCCTTTGCAAGGTATCTGCAAGCGCTAAGTCTCAAGGGATAACTGCCCAGTCACTTGAATTTTATAACACAAAAAACCGTAAAGTTAAACCTTATGTGTTTAACAACAAATTTACGTCCACAACAAATGACACAATAAACGCGATTTTGAAGTTTGATAAGAAAATTGCACTGGATTCATTGACGCTAAGTTCGCCGAACTCAAGTTCAGCGACCAACCTTGCGGATTGCACGTACGGAGATGTGGAAAAGGATGACGACGGGACTTACCAAATCGAGTTGACAATATCGAACATTGCGTCTGGCGTTAACGCCTTGCAAATAGAATATAAGGCAATTGCATTAGAGACAGATGTCGATCTGACTTTTGACCTGAAAAACGTAACTGAAACCAAAAACGCGGGAATAATCGTATACATTATGCGTGCGGATGAAAACACAGGGTACGCCGAGTTTTATACGGTATACATAAAACGCGAAGAAAGTGACCCTGAAATACAATCAACAAAACTAAATTTGACAATCGGCAAAGAGTACACGTTATTAATTACTAAACCTTATTTTTGGCAATTAACGATCGACGGGCTGAGCTGTTCATACGCAAAGTTTACTCCGACCGCGGGAGGGACGAACACGATTGCGGTAGTTGCGTCAGGTGGTGGCACGCCTAATAACTTCGTACTCGTTTAGTGAGAGAGACGTAAACTAGACTAAAAAAAAGTTTGTGTAATACAATTACGCAAACTTTTTTCTAAATTTTTATTTTTAAGCGAAAAAATGTGAGATACAATATCAGCTTAAAAAAAATGGGATGATGCAAAATGTGTTCTTTTGTTCTTAGTTAGCTACTAATTTTGTGAAATTTTTCGAAAAAACTGATTTTTGAAAGCAAATCAAATTCAACTATTTATTAAATTGATTAGAGAATTAACAAAATTTATTCAGATAGCAAAAGTGATGCAACACGCTTGATTTTACGAAAGATATTATGTTATAATATTCAAAAGGGAAATAATGAAATTTATAGAACTGAAAAAGTCATTAAAGACAAAGATTAGTAATACGTATCTCGTATTTGGCAAGGATAGATTTTTACTTTTGAAAAGTATGAGTTTGATAAGTGACTATTGCATCGATAATTATAAGGATATGAACAGAACACTTTATAATGATGAAAATATCAATGTCCAAAAGGCGCTTGAAATAGCACAAACTTTGCCGTTTATGAGCAAGTATAGGGTTATTTTGTTGAAAGAATGTTTTTCAAAAATGAATGATGATGACAAAAATAGAATATTGAGTTATCTAAGAAAACCTGTTGCAACAACAATTCTTGTTTTTGTATCTGAAGAAAAGAATGAGTTTTTGAAGAAATGTGAAGAATATGTAACAGCGGTTGACTGTAGTTATCTTGACGGCGAAACGCTTTCAAAAGTGGTTGCTTCGATGTGCGCTGAGAATGGCAAACAAATTACAACAAATGCTTTGCATAATCTCATTGAGTACTGCGGAAGTGATATGTCTAAAATTAGTAGTGAAGTCGTAAAACTTTCGTCGTATTGCGAGGGACCCGTCATAAAACCTGAAGATGTTGAAATTAATGTGTCAAAGACGATTGATTATGAAATGTATCGGATGGCAAATGCAATCATTGCTAAAGACGCTGGAAAAGCAATTCAAGTATTTGAATATATGATGAGAGAGAAGGGAAGTACACAATATATTTTGGGTGCTCTTATAAATTTTATGAGAAGATATTTTTATCTACAAGCGACCAAACACAATATTGACCTTTGTAATTCTACATTTAAGATTAGTAAGTATTCAATAAGTATGATGATTAAAGAAACAAACAAACTCAAAAAGGTTGAATTAATGAATTCAATTAGTGCGATACTGGACACTGATTACAGAATTAAATCAGGGCGTACGCCTGATCTTAACGCATTATATAGTCTGTTATTAAACATTGTATACAAAGTATAATACACTATATATTGTGTATTATATATGTAATAATACGCAATATATTGTATTTATAATTAAGTTTAAGATTAAATAAAAATAGTATTTGAATTTCAATTTCAAATACTATTTTTACTTTTTTGTTATTTTTGCATATTATCAAAAGTGTCTTTAATAATGTCCATTGCTTCATCCATCAACTCTTTTGTATGTGTTGCCGTGTAGCTTGTTCTAATGATAGCACCGCCCACTGGAACAGCAGGGCTGACAACAGGGTTGACATATACGCCGTTCTTCAAAAGTTCTGTGCAAGCACGGAATGTGAATGAGTCCTCATATGTATTGATTGGAATAATAGGGGCGACGGATTCACGTATATCGATACCGCGTTCTTTCATCCCTTTGCGCACGTAATTTGTGATGTCACGCAAATTTTTTACGCGTTGTGGGTTGTTTCTCAAAATCTCAAGCGCTTTTCTTGCGCAAGCAACATTTGCAGGGGGCATAGACGCTGAGAATATGAATGGGCGTGAGTTGTGGCGAACATAATCTACAATTTCTTTCTTTCCTGCCATACAACCACCAAGACTTGCAAGGGACTTACTAAATGTTTCCATAATAATATCGACTTCATCTTCAAGTCCAAAATATTCAGCTGTACCAGCACCACGCTCGCCAAAGACACCCAACCCGTGTGCATCGTCAATCATAACTCGTGCGCCGTATTTCTTAGCAAGTTCAACAATTTTAGGGAGATTACAAATATCCCCGCCCATACTAAACACACCGTCTGTAACAATAAGTTTGCCTTTATCATCGTCGACGCTTGCGAGTTGTCTTTCAAGGTCTTCCATATCGCTGTGTTCGTATCTCAAAAGTTTTGCATAACTCAATCTGCACGCGTCGTAAATTGAAGCGTGATTTTCTTTGTCGCCAATGATGACGTCATTTCTACCCGCGATTGCTGAAATTATGCCAAGGTTTGATTGAAATCCTGTTGAGAATGTAATCACATCTTCTTTGTGTAAAAAGTCAGCAAGTTCGAGTTCAAGTTGTCTATGAATATCTAGCGTTCCATTCAAAAATCTAGAGCCTGAGCAACCTGAACCATATTTTTCGAGTGCTTTGATTCCCGCTTCAATAACTTCTTCATTTGAGGTCAAACCTAGATAGTTGTTTGAGCCAAGCATAATGACACGGTGCCCTTCCATATTGACAACGATATCTTGTCCGCTTGTCAATGGGTGGAAGTAGGGATAAATCCCTTGAGCCTTTATATTGTTTGCCACATCATAGTCGTAGCATTTTTTAAATAAGTCCATAATATCTCCTTTCCAAGTATGCAAATAGTATAACACAAATTTTTTACATTTCAAAATGTTTGAATATGTTTTTTTGAAGTCAAAGGAAGCATTTTTTTCGATATAAATTATATAGCATATAGTGTTATTTTTTTTGTGAATCACCCACCAAAAAAAACATAAATTTGGTTAATTTAAGAATATAAAATTAAAGAGATTTGATAATTTTGATTTTTAACAATTAAAATGTGTATTGACTAGATATAAATGCCATAAAATTGTACTTTCTTTTAAATTTTTCACAAAAAAATTGCTCAAACACTTGTAAAAATAAAATAAATATGATAGCATAATAGTACATAGAGGTTGTTTATGATAGAGTTTACAAATATAAAATTAATGTACGTAAAAGAATTTTACGCTTTGTATAATGTAAATTTTAAAGTTAGTAATGGAGAAAAGGTCGCCTTGGTTGGTGCGTTGGATAGTGGGAAAACAAGTTTATTGAGAATTTTTGCAAAACTTGAAAAGCCCAACAGTGGGGAAATATGTTACAACGATATACCTCTTTGTGAAATTAATTATGAAAAGGATTTATCTGTTGCATATGTATCTAACACTCCAATATTGCTTAAGGGTTCTGTTAGAAAAAATATTGAGTATGTCCTAAAGGTTCGTAAATGCCCCAAAGCTGAGCGCACTCAGATTGTTGAAAAGGTGTTGGAAGACTTTGCTCTAAAAGCGGTTGAAAGCGAGAAAATTAAAAATATTTCTATGTATCAAAAGCGTTTACTGCAATTTGCAATGCTTAGCATTAGGGCGCGCATAGATGTTTTGCTTGTTGATGATATTTTGGCGGGGCTCAATACGGCAGAATATGTGACAATAAAGGAAATTTTAAAAACTTTTATGAACAAAAAAGGAATAACAACTTTTTTTGCTTGTAGTGACGAAATCATTGCTAAAGAACTTTGCGATAAGATTGTTTACCTAAAACTTGGGGCAGTTGACAAAATTGAAAGCGCAAAATTAAAGATGTGATGTGGAAGTAATTGATGGATAAAAGTATTAAGACAGCCACAGATGAGCAGAATGCAAATACAAATAAAAATTCCTTGACACAGGAACAAGAGCAAGAATATTTAAGACAGATAAAAGAGAACTCCTCCTTATTAAGCATAATACTAAAGTCAATGGGTGGAGAATGTCAAGATTGCTTGTATTCAATGTTCAGTGCCCAAAATATTTTAAAAGTTTTAGATGATAAAGAGTTAATGTTGTCTGCGCGTGTTCTTTTTGACAATAATTTGAGTATAGGTGATGCTAGCAAACAAATTTATATTCATAGAAATACGATGGTTTATCGTATTGAAAAGATAGAACGTCTTACTGGGTTGGATATTCGAAAATTTGATGAGGCGATGGCGCTGTGTGCACTTATTAATTTATATGATAATATCAAAAAATAGTAGAGAATTTACATTTGGTACATTGATTTCGTGTATAAATACGATTTGTTAAAGCAGTGTTTATAATATGCACTGCATAATTATTTGGAGGAAAAATGAAAATAGTAGTAGATGGTTTTGGTGGAGATAACTCGCCTCAAGAGATAATAAAAGGGGTTGCGCTTGCGATTGATAAGCACAAAGACCTCAATATAATCATTACTGGAGATAAGCAAATAATTGAAAGCGAATTTAGCAATTATTCGGTTGACAGAAATAGAATAGAAATTGTTCATACAACAGAAATTGTTACTAATAATGAGTCGCCAACCGATGCAATTCGCACCAAAAAAGATTCATCTCTTGTTGTTGCACTCAATATTCTAAAATCTAATGATGATGTTTGTGGACTTGTTTCGGCGGGGAGTACGGGGGCTGTTTTGACAGGCGCTTTTTTGAAAATTGGAAGAATGAAGGGTGTGTCGCGCCCTGCACTTGCTCCAATGCTCCCAACAAAAAAACGTGGTAGGGTGCTGTTAATTGATTGTGGCGCGAATATGGATTCAAAGCCAATTAATTTGTGCCATTATGCAATTATGGGTTCGGCATATATGCAAAAAATGTGTGGAATAGAAAATCCGCGCGTTGCTTTGTTGAATGTTGGGGTTGAAGATAAGAAAGGGAACGAACTTTGCCACGAGGTTTTCCCAATGCTAAAAAAATTGCCAATAAATTTTGTTGGGAATATGGAGGCACGAGATTTTTTATCGGGGGATTATGATGTTGTAGTAGCTGACGGTTTTGCTGGGAATGTTTGCCTAAAAGCTAGTGAAGGAGCTATCCAAACATTGATGAGCATTTTAAAGTCAGAAATAAAAGCGAGAAAATGTAGCTTGTTTGGCGCTTTATTTATGAAAAAATCATTTAAGGCGGTCAAAAAATTGATGGATTATGAGAGTTGGGGTGGCTCGCCATTCTTAGGGGCTAAAAAGATACTTATCAAGTCGCATGGTTCAAGCTTTGCGCCAAGTATCCTTGCAAGTATTGAACAAGTTATGGACATATATAGCAACAATTTATACGAGTCTATTGAACGCACTATTCTTGAAACAAAAGATATTTGCGATTCAATGCTTGAAGAAAAAGTTGAGAGTTAGTAAAGGTAATATTATGAAAATTTTAACACAAAGTGAAATTGCAATCATTGAAAAAAGTATTGGGTATACATTTTTAGATAAGGCACTTCTTGAAAAAGCATTTACCCATTCATCAATTGCAAATTTGTATAATATTGAAAGTAATGAACGTTTAGAGTTTTTTGGAGATAGTGTTCTTTCTTTAATTGTTTCGGAGGAATTATATAACAACCTTGATGCAGATGAAGGAAAGCTTTCGCATATACGAGCACAAATAGTTTCGGCACAAAATCTTGCGGGAATTGTTGATGCACTTAAATTGACACAAATTTATGAAAAATACACAAAGTGTGAACTTTCTGTAAATGTCAAAGGAGATTTATTCGAAAGTTTGCTTGGCGCAATATACATTGATGGTGGACTTGATGTGGCAAAGCGATTTGTTGATAATAACATAGATTTAAGTGCTCAAGGAGTAACAAAACAAAAGGACAATGACTTCAAATCTCCGCTACAAACATATTTGCAAGGGTGCGGAATTACTGAATTTAAGTATGTTACACTCTCTCAAACTGGACAAGCGCACAAACCACTTTTTGAGGTTGGCTTATACATCGATAAATCGCTTATTTGCACTGCCAAGGCAGGTTCTAAGCAGAAAGCTGAACAGCAATGCGCTGAGAAAGCACTCAAACTATTGCCGTCGCATTTTTTTGAACATAGTGATGATGACAACAATGAAAAACAAAATGTTTGACGTAATTTAATTATGTATGTTTAATCAAAAAATAAAAAGGTAAAATTATGAATTTTAAAAGAATTGAAGTTGCTGGGTTTAAATCTTTTGCTGATAGACTAGAAATTGACTTTGATAATGGTATTACAGCAATTGTTGGGCCAAATGGATGTGGAAAGAGCAATGTTGCAGACTCAGTTCGTTGGGTTTTGGGAGAACAAAGTAGTAAAGTTTTGCGTGGAAGTAGTATGCAAGATGTTATATTTAAAGGCACTGCAAATCGCAATTCGCTTTCGTATTGTGAGGTTTCGCTTGTTTTCGATAACACTGACCACGAACTCAATATGGATTATGATGAAATTGTTATCACGAGAAAATTGTACCGCAGTGGGGAAAGTGAATATGCTATCAATAGGACACCATGTAGACTTAAAGATGTCATCAACCTATTGCATGATACAGGGATTGGACGCGATGGCTATTCTATTATTGGGCAAGGTAAAGTAGCTGAAATTGTCAGCGCTAAACCTCAAGATCGACGCGCCATATTTGAAGAGGCAGCAGGCATTGCGAAGTTTAAGGCACGCAAAGTCGAAGCGGAAAGAAAATTGGAGCGTGTCCACGATCACCTTATTCGTCTTTCAGATATTGCAAATGAGCTTGAAAGACAACTTGGACCGATGCGCAAACAGGCGGAAGACGCCAAAAAATGTCTTGCTTTCAAAGATGAATTGCGCGTGCTTGAAATAAATGCATACCTTATTCAGTGTGATACAGCAAATTCAAGAAGACAGGAAGTTCGCGAACGCATTGAAGCAATTATGGAAGAATTGAAAGTAAAGGAACAACAACTTTCGAGTTGCAATAAAAAATACGATATTTCAATGACAGAAATTCAAAAAATTGATGCTGATATTGAAAAATTGCATAATTATGTTGTCGAACTATCTGTAAATATGGAAAAACAAGCTGGACAAACGAAGTTAATTCAAGAAAGAATGAATTTTTTGTCACAACAAATTGAATCAAAAGAGAACGAACTTGACAGGATTAGACTTGAAAAAGCTGATACTGAAAAAATACTTGAATCTAAAGAAAATAAACTTGCATTAAATGAACAAAAATTAAAAGAATTAAATTTAACATCCGATAGACTTAGTAATGAATATTTACACGTTGTAGATGAATTGACTGAAAATGAAGACGAAGTTGATAAAAATCAAAGAAATTTACTTGAATCAATTGACAAGCTTGGCGAAATTAAGGCAAATTTATCGCGTTTAAATGCTGAAAAAGAAGCATTGAATAATCAAAGTGTTGATTTGAAACTTAGGCTTGACATATTAAGTGAAAAGAATGATACACTCAAACAAAGCAAGACTCAATCTGAACAAGTTATTTCAAAACTTAATTCGCAAATAAGTGATAACAATATCAATGTTGATGTTTTGAAAAGAAAACTTTTGCAAGCAAACAATCGCAAACAGGACATTTTTGACGAAACACAAGAATTGCAAACAGCGCTTGCAAGCGTAGTTAGCCGTTATAAATTATTGAGTGAAATGCAGTCAGATTATGATGGTTTTGCGTATAGCGTCAAAAAACTTATGCAAGATGCTAATAAAAATTTTGCACTCAAAAGTAAAATTATTGGTATTGTTGCAAATCTTATTAAGGTGCCTGAGAAATTCCAAATTGCAATTGAAACAACGCTTGGAAATGCAGTGCAAAATATTGTTACAGCAAACGAAAATGATGCAAAAAATCTCGTTGGGTATTTAAAGGAAAATAGATATGGAAGAGCAACTTTTTTACCTATTACATCAATGAAACCGCGTGTTCTTGATGATGATAGTAAGAAAATGTTAAATAGAGCGGGAGTTTTTGGCGTAGCAAGTGATTTGATTGAATATGACAATAAACTGAATAATGTTTTCAAGAGTTTACTTGGCGGAACAGTCATTGTTGACACTCTTGATACTGCTGTTGCACTTGCTCAAAATTCGCATTTTTCGTTCAAAATTGTTTCATTAGATGGGGATATCGTCAATCCACAGGGGTCTATTACTGGTGGCAGTAAAAAAGCTGAAATCAATAACATTTTGGGACGTGAAAAAGAAATTGAGACATTGAAAAATGATATTAACAATAAAAATAAAAAACTTGAAATTTTAGCTAGTGAAAATCTTGAAATTAACAAAAAAATTGAGCAATTAAGTGCAAAAGTTTCACAAGTGGATGAAAGTCTTGTTAATATGCAAATAGAACTTGCAAAAAACGTCGAAATTTCACAAAAAGCTAATGTGCAGTTCGAGGAAACACAAAAAGAACTTGAACAATTAAGGAGAACATTTAATGAGTGCAACGCACGCGCAAAGGCCATAGAAGATGAAATTAATAGCGTTGATGAACTTGAGAATACTATCAGTAATAGTCGCTTAAATGCTAATGAATGTATTTCTAAGCGTCAAAGTCAATATGATTTACTGCGTTCTAAAAAAGAACAATATAATAACGAAAATACAAATTTGAAAGTGCAAATTGCAACAATAGAGAGCGAAATTGAAGCATATCGTGAAGATGTTGAAAATTTAAAAAATGATATTTGTACAATTGATAATAAGATAATATTTTTAACAAACGAAATTGCCAAAACACAAAGTGATATTGATAAAGAGAAAAATATGCAAATGTGTGATGGTGAAAATAGTGAATATTTTAGACTTAAAGGCGAACTTGATAATGCAAAATCAAAACTTACAGAGTTTGATAAGTCAAAGCAAGAACATCAATTGAGTTTAAAATTGATTGAACAAGAAAGAATAATGATAAATGCAGATTATACTAAAGTTCAAGAAAAGAAAATTCACGAAGATATGAATCTCCAAAAAATTGATGACGACCTTAATACAATGGCGGGACGAATTGCTGAAGAGTACGAACTTGATTATGATGGGTGTTTGATATATCGCGATGAAAATTTTGATTCAGAACAATCAATGCCACGTATTATTGAGATTAAAAAAGAAATTAGCAAACTTGGCTATGTCAATATGAGCGCAATTGAAGATATAAAAGAACTTTCGGCACGCTATGAGGAAATGACAAAAGAAATGGAGGATGATCAAAAGGCAGAAGACGATTTGCACCAAATTATAAAAGAATTATCAACAGAGATGACGCAAAAATTCGACGATGCTTTTGAGAAAATCAACAATAATTTTACTCGTACGTTCCGTGAATTATTTGGCGGTGGAAATGCACGACTCGTACTTACAGAATCTGAGGATAGCTTAGAAGCAGGTGTGGACATTCAAGCTGAACCACCGGGTAAAAAAGTTACCAACTTAAGTTTACTTAGTGGTGGAGAACAGGCGCTTACTGCAATTGCGATTTTGTTTGCAATATTGAAATTAAGACCAATGCCATTTTGTTTACTGGATGAAATTGAGGCAGCTCTTGACGACGCAAATGTTGAAAGATTTGCGAAATATTTACATAGATTCTCTAAGGAAACACAATTCATTGTTATTACGCATAGAAAACCGACTATGGAGCTAGCGGATTCGCTTTATGGTGTTACAATGGAAGAAAAGGGCGTTTCAAAAATTGTATCAGTCAAACTCTCTGATGCGCTTGCTAATGCTGAGCCTGCTCAGGCATAAAATTACTTACATAAAAACTTAGTCACAAAATTATGTTTATTTAATTACATAAATAAAAGGAATTGGTATGGGAATTTTTAATTGGTTTAATAAAGATAAAAATAAAATTAATGATAATGAAGATATAGTACTGAATGAAAATATTGTAGAAAAACAAAAAGATGAGCAGACATATTCAAACGATATAAATGAGCGCAAGACTACTAGTGAAGAATTGCCAGTTGAAGAAATTAAATTTGAAAATACAAATGAAGATTGCTTGCTAGAAAACGATACAAGCGAGATAATCCCTATACATGTGCAAGAACAAGAAGAGAGTTCTTTGAGTAAAAAGACTAAGAAAGAAAAAGTGGGCATTTTTAAGAAAATTGCGAATGCTTTAAAAAAGACAAAAGAGTCAATTTCAAATAAAATAGATTCAATTTTTCATAAAGAACTAGACGACGAATTTTTTGAAAATCTTGAAGAAATTTTGATTATGTCAGATTTGGGATATGAGACATCTGAAGAAATTATAGACGGTTTACGCACAAAATGTAAAAAGGAAAAGTTAAAAACTTGCGATGAAGCAAAAAATGCACTTAGACAAGTTATTGAAGAAATGATGACTTCTGGGGATGAAAGGGGTGTTGATGATTCGTATCCTAAAGTTGTGATTATTGTTGGTGTCAATGGTGTTGGGAAGACGACAAGTATTGGAAAGCTTGCTAATTATTACAATAGTCTTGGTAAAAAAGTTGTGGTAGTTGCAGGAGATACTTTTAGAGCAGGAGCAAGTGCACAACTTAATGTTTGGGCAAATCGTGCTGATGTCAAAATTGTCAAACAAAATGAGGGCGCGGATTCGGCGAGCGTAGTGTATGATGGTATTAGTTTTGCGAAGGCAAAGGGCTTTGATGTTGTACTTGTCGATACTGCAGGGCGTTTGCACAATAAAGTAAATCTTATGGAGGAGCTTTCGAAAGTTAATCGTGTGGCAACAAAAAATTGGGAAGAAGCGCATTTTGAAAGATATATTGTTATTGATGCAACAACTGGACAAAACGCTGTTAATCAAGTACGTGAGTTTGATTCAGTAATAGACCTGGACGGCATAATACTTACAAAGCTAGATGGTACTGCCAAAGGGGGAATTGTTGTGAGTATCTGCCATGAATTTGAAATCCCTGTCAAATTTGTTGGAGTAGGGGAAAATATTGATGATCTTGTTCCATTTAATGTGAATGAATTTGTTGAGGGGATACTTTAACATTAGTGAAAAATAAAAATTTTTAACTGGATATTTAATGTAAAAAACAATACAAAGAATTTTATTTGTGTTGTTTTTTTATGGTATCAATCTATCATTTTTGATATAAATGTTGTTGCAAACTTGACTACATTAAGCATTTCTTGTGTATCTTGTTTGTAGTCAACAATTATGCTTCCAAATACATCTCCATCTATAATTATAGGACTTATAAACAAATTTTTATGTGCCGATGTTTCGTTTTGGAAAATTTTGTTGTCATAATTTTCTAGTTTCATAATAGTGCGTTTTTCAATTAACTTTATTGTTTCATCCTTTAATTTATGTTTTATGTATTTTACGCCAGCGCTGGCAACCAAATTATTAAGGTCAGTAACAAAAATAGGCACACTCAATTTATCATACAAAATTTCGGCGCATATACTTGAGCATTCACTATATTCTAAAATTGGCGAATGTTTGCTTAGAACTATTTCATCGTTTAAGATAGTAATTTCCAACTGGCAACCTTCCTTAATGCGCAAACTTTTCCTAATCTCTTTTGGAATAACAATTCGCCCCAATTCATCTATACGTTTAACAATTCCACTTGTTTTCATAATTTTCTCCTTTGAGATTAATTTTAAGTAATATTTGTAAATGAATGAAAATTATACCTTTTTTAAAATATTTTTTGCAGTTCAATAAATGTTTGATATTGATTACATTATTTTTTGTTTTGTATAAAATGAATCTATAAGCGCACACTATATTTATGAAAGAACAAAAATTTTTAGTTGGTGCATTAATCCTTGCTTTTGCAAGTTTTCTAGCAAAAGCAATCGGGGCTGTATACCGCATACCACTTACATACATTCTTGGGGCGGAGGGGCTAGGGCTATATCAAATGATTTTCCCACTATATTCTTCATTGCTTGTTTTATGCTCAACAGGGGTTTCAAATGCACTTGCAAAAATTATCGCAAGTGGTAATGGAGCGCATAATAAGGCGATAATGCGAAAATCATTGTTATTCTTTTCGTGTCTGTCATTATTAATGTCCTTTGCACTCATCTTGCTATCAAAACCAATTGCAATTTTACAAGGCAATGCAAATGTTTGGCTTGTTTATGTCGGGATTGCCCCTGCAATATTTTTTGTTGGTATCTTATCAATATTTCGGGGATTTTTTCAAGGGAAACAGAATATTTTACCAACATCAATTTCACTTATTGTAGAACAGAGTTTTAAGTTAATTTTTGGTTTACTTTTTGCAAGCATATTTATAAATTACGGTCTTATGTTTGGAGCATTTGGTGCAGTGATTGGTGTGACTATTAGTGAAGTATTTGCATTGTTAATAATTGTAATGCAATACTTATTCGTAAGAAAAAAAGAAAAAAAACTTACATGTGAAAATATTTCCATAAAATCTATTATAAAAACAACACTACCAATGACTTTTAGCAGTATGATTATGCCACTAACGCTTCTTATAGATAGTTTTTTAATAATCAATTTACTAAAATATATTGGTTACAGCACATCAATTGCTACTAATATGTATGGAATTTTAACTGGAATTGTAAATTCCCTTATCAATCTACCTGTAGTATTATCAATGGCAGTTGCAACAATGACAATTCCAATTATTTCTAAATTACATTCAAAAAACAATACTCATCACATTTCTGAAAAGGCAAGTTCTGCCATACGACTTGTATTAATGATTACACTACCTTGTGCAGTCGCGTTTTTATTTTTTTCAATAGATATAGTCGATTTTCTTTTTAAAAATGGGCTCAAAATTGGAATTATTAATGAATTTAGCATAGCAAGCAACCTATTAAAAATAGGGGCATTCAGCATCTTATTTATTGCAATTATACAAGTAACAACTACAATATTGCAAGCAATTGATAAAATAAAAATTCCCATATATAATATGATAGGTGCGTGTATATTAAAGCTCATATTGACAATTGTTTTGGTGTTAATACCAAGTATAAACATATATGGAGCAATGTGGTCAACACTTATTTGTTATATCATATGTGCAAGTCTCAACTTGCAAAATATCAAAAAATATATCAAAATAAAATTATCACTACAATATGATATTATATTGCCAATACTTGCGAGTATAATGATGATAACATCAATGTATGCAATCAAATATATTATAGGGGTTGGATTTATTCGAACAATGACAATGTTTGTTGTTGGAGGAGCAATGTACTTATTGACAGTGTTGATATTATTTTATGGATACGCTTATGATAAGCAAACAATTTTAAAATATTGTCAAATCATTAAAAATCGCAAAAATAATGTATAAAATATTGAACAATGTCAAAAATTCTAAACGGAGGAAAGGATATGAATAAAAAAGGCTTAATTGAAGAACTTTCACGTAAAACAAAGTTGACTATTCGTGGAAGCAAATTAGTTGTTAATGACTAAAATAATCTTAAAATTGTTACAATACGACAAAATCTAGCAAATAATAACAAAAAAAACAAAAAATTTTGTGAAACGCCACTAAATTGCTAGACTTTAAATTGTTTTTATGCTATAATAAGGCATATTATAAAACACAAGGAGAGTATATAATATGAACAAACAAGAGTATATTGATGCTATTTCAGAAAAGACTAGTATCAGCAAAAAAGATTGCGCAGAGCTTTTAGATGCTTGCTATGATGTTTTGGTTGAAACATTGAAAAAAGGTGACGTACTTGTAATTTCAGGCGTCGGCAAATTTGAAGTTCGCGAAAGAGAAGCAAGAGAAGGTAGAGATCCTAGAACTGGTGCTACAATTAAAATACCAGCAACTAAGGTTCCTTCATTCAAAGCAGGTAAGACATTCAAGTCGGATATTCAATAATTGTTCATTCGAATATAAAAAGCAAAGGGTTGTGCAGGGTTCCCTTTGTTTTTTTTTACACAATATGACTGATTTAATTGTTAATGCCCCTAGATTTGCATAATAGAGTCTATCGCATATGAAATAGATTCTTCAATGTTTTTTGCTTTAAAGATTAAATCACGAAAAAGTCGTGCATTTTTACGTGTGCCAATGTAAGCACAAAGGTGTTTTCTAAAGTTGGAGAATATGTAATGCTCACTAAAATTTAGTTTCAAATATTCATAATGTTTTAAAATAGTGTTTTTCAATTCTTCTTGTGTAGGTTTTTTAAAATTGTCAAAAATAAATGGATTTCCTAAACTTGCTCTACCAATGGCAACGCCATAGCAATTGCTATTTTGCATAATAAAATCATATTCTTCTTTTGTGGAAATATCCCCATTTGCAAAAACTGGAATTTTCACACAATCCGCGGATTTGAAAATGCTGTCATAGTGTGCTGACCCAGTGTAGTATTCTTCACGCGTGCGACCATGTATGACAATAAAACTTGCCCCCGCTCCTTCACACATTTTTGCAAATTCTACCGCAATATTATCGTTTTTTTCAAAACCTATTCTAAATTTTACAGAAATAGGCTTTTTTGTTGCTTTGGCACAAGCGCAAATTATTTTTTCAGCAAGTTTTTTATCGCGAAGAAGAGCACTTCCTTCTCCGTTTTTTACAATTTTTGGAACAGGACACCCCATATTTATGTCAATGGCATTGAATTTTTGTAATTTTTCGTTTTTGCACGCTTCCGCCATAATTTCTGGATCACTTCCAAAAATTTGCACACTTGTAGGTGTTTCGCCACAAGTTGTCAATAAGTATTCGGTATTTTCATTCCCATAATGCAATCCTTTTGCACTTACCATTTCAGTGGTCGTTAAACCCGCTCCAAAATCATCGCATATTTTTCTAAATGCGCCATCTGTATATCCTGCAAGCGGGGCAAGAATTATGTTATTCTTAAATAATTTACTATCCATTCTTTAATTCTAGCATACTAAAATAGATTAGTCAATTAAGATTGATAAAAATGTCAAAAAAATGGGTTAATTTACTTGTTTTAATTGATTAAAAAATATATAATATACATTAAGGAGAAATATGGAAGCATTTTATGGACTTTTGTTCCTTTTATCAGGGTTAGGAGTACTTTTATACGGAATTTCAGGGGTCGGACAAGGACTTGAAGGAATTGCTAGCAATAATCTTAGACGGAATATAAACAAATTGTCAAGAAATCGGTATATTGGTTTTGCATCTGGGATTGGAAGTACTGTTTTAGTGCAGTCGTCGAGTGTGTCGCTTGTGATGTATATTGGACTTATCAATATTGGGGCGTTGACATTAATGCAAGCGTTGCCGATGTTTCTTGGCGCGCAAATTGGGTCATCACTTGTGTTGATTATCTTTTGTTTTGAGTCATTTGACCTTGTTGAATTCTTTGGACTTTTTGCATTAATTGGTGCCACTATTGCGACGTTTGCAAAATCACCCACAGTAATTAAAGTAGGAAAAACTATTACGTGTTTTGGGTTGCTATTTTGTGGAATGAAGATGATGAGTATCGGAATGGAATCTGTTACAGACGTTCCTGAAGTGGCAAGCGCAATTGGGAGTATGACAAATCCTTTACTGCTTGTTTTTATTGGAATAATTCTAGGAAGTTGCTTACATTGTCTTGGAACAAGTGCTTTGCTTGTTTCACTTATGGCTCTAGGAGATTCCACGATGACTTTGTTATCTGCATTATATGTTATGGCTGGGGCAAACATCGGCACAACATTTACATCTATTTTAGCAAGTTTGAAATCGAATTTAACCGCCAAACGTGCCACAGTGTATAATGTATATGTGTCAATTACAACGTCGATTATAATGTTTATAATCTATGCGTGTACACCATATGTTTCTTGGGCAATGAATATTATCGACAACCCATCACTGATACTTATTATTTCTTTAATAGTAATTAATGCATTTAATATTGTTATTCAATTCTTTTTAATAACACCAACTAGCAAATTGTTGTATAAAATCTTACCAGAAAAGAACAAAGATATGAAACAAGAAATATTTGTATTAGACCCGAATTTGTATACAAATTTACCGATTGCTAGTCATCAAATTCTAAAGAGTTTGCAGGTTCTTGCCGATGAACAAACTGACATAGTCGAAAAAGTAGAGGCGTATTGGAATGAACCAACCAAAAGAAAGAAAGCAAATTTAATCTCAAGAATTAATATATTCTCAACAAATATTGCACAAACTAAAAGTAATATTTTGCGAATTAGCACCAAAGAGGAATCGCGATATATTGCGCGCTTGCAGTATTATCAAAATGTTTTGACCGAATCTGAAAGAATCGCGGATGAATGCCTTGTGCTTATTAATAAGGCAGAAGAAATAAACAATTTGTTAGATAATGAAAAAGAATGTATTTTTGAACACTTTAGATTGATAAAAAATATTTGCAAAGTTCATAGAAACATCTATGATATTAAAGAAAAAGAGATTTTAAATGACTCAGATATTGACATATTCGATGAGTTCTCATATGATAAAGAACTTGCAGATTTGCGCGTAAAAACAAAAAAAGTGTTGTACTCAAATCTTGAAAAGCATACAACATCAAAAGAAGAAAGAAAAGAAAAATTGCAAAAATTTGACAATGTTTTCACAGTTGTGCAAACACTTGAAAATATTGCAAATGATATAAATAATCAAATTCTAAAAATATATTAAAGGAGAAAATTTTATGAATAAGGCATCAATTACAGATTACAAATATCTTAAAGGAACAAAAGTATTACTTAGGGATGATCTAAATGTTCCAATTAATAAAAAGGGAGTTATAACAGATGATAAGAAAATTATTGAAGCTATACCAACAATCAAATATTTGATTGAGCAAGGTGCAAAAGTTATCATTGTTTCGCATTTAGGGCGTCCTAAAGGTAAGCGTGCGCCAGAATTTTCGCTTGCCCCTGTTGTCGAGAAATTAAAAGAACTCTTGGATAAACCAGTTTTGTTCGAAACAGATTTATTCTCTGAACATATGCAAAAAATGATTAGAACTATGAAGAATGGCGATGTGATGGTTCTTGAAAATATTCGATATTATCCTGAAGAAGAAGTTAATGATGATGAATTTTCTAAGAAGTTGGCGCGAATTGCGGATATATATTGCAATGACGCATTCGGGACAGCACACCGCGCGCACGCATCTACTGCTGGGGTAACAAAATATATGCCGTCATATTGCGGTTTGTTAATGGCTAAAGAAGTCGAAGTTTTCTCTGAATTATTGACAGAACCAAAGCGTCCTTTTGTTGTAGTTTTGGGTGGGTCTAAAGTTAGTGACAAAATTAAGTTGATTTCTAATCTTATAGATAAAGTTGATGGTATTATTATTGGGGGGGCAATGGCGTATACATTTCTTGTAGCGCAAGGATTTAATGTGGGCGCAAGTAAAGTTGATGAAGCAAAAATTGAATATGCAAAATTATTGCTAGAAAAAGCAACTAATAAGAAAGTTAAAATTTATTTGCCAGTTGATCACCTTACAGCCAAAGAATTTTCATTCCTTGCTGATTATGATGTTTGTTCTTCTGAAAATTTCCCCGATGATGGCATTGGTATGGATATTGGTCCAAAAACAATTAAACTTTTTACCAAAGTTATTAAATCAGCAAAAACTGTGTATTGGAATGGTCCTATGGGTGTTTTTGAATACAAACGTTTTTCAAAGGGAACTCGAGCAGTCGCGAAGGCAATGGCTGAGAATCCTAACCAAATGGTTGTCGGTGGTGGGGATAGTGCTTCAGCCGTTCGCAATTTTGGACTTGAAAAAGATTTCTATTTTGTGTCGACAGGTGGTGGTGCATCTTTGGCTTTGCTTGAAGGAAGCGAATTGCCGGGCATTGTAAATCTTAAGGAGAAAGAATAATGTTGTATTATGGCAATTGGAAATTAAACAAAATAAGAAAAGATGTAATTGAATATTTTGATGTTTTTAATCAATTAAAATCAAAAGAAAATATATGTTTTTTTGTTTCGCCAACATTAATTCAAACTGCTGTAGAGAAATCAAATTTTTCAATTGGAGCGCAAAATGTATGTGTTGCTGAACACGGCGCTTTTACAGGGGAAACGAGCATTTCGCAAATCTTAGATTTGAAGTGCAAGAGTGTTTTGATAGGGCACAGCGAGCGACGTTCTAAATTTTTTGAAAATGATGGAGTTGTGAGCAAGAAAATTGCTCTTTGCTCTCCCAGTGTTGAATGTGTTTTGTGCGTTGGGGAAACTAGAGAACAGCTGAGTGAAAAGTATAATGTTTTGGAACAACAACTCTACACAGCTTTGCAAAATGTTGAAAGACAATATTTAAAGAATATAATTATAGCATACGAACCTGTTTGGGCAATCGGTACAGGTTTGACACCGTGTGCAAGCGAAATACAAGAATCAATCAACTTTATTAAATCGCGTCTAAAATCAAAATATGAAGCAAATTTTAAAGTGTTATATGGGGGTAGTGTCAACTCAGCAAATATCGTGGAGTTTAAGAAAATTAAGAATATAGACGGTTTTTTAATCGGAGGGGCAAGTCTTGACGCTAAGAATTTTATGGAAATAATAAAAGCGTAAACTACAACATATAGTGTATTACTTTGATATACATACACTATATGTTGTGCTATATTAAAATACCTATCATTTTGTATTTACGAGGAGAATATGGAGATTAATAAAAAAATAATACTAGCAATTTTGGACGGCGTTGGGTTGCGCGACGAAAAAGTTGGCAATGCAGTTCAACTTGCAAACCCTAAATTTTTTAACAATGCTATCAAGGAATTTCCCAATTTAAGGCTCAATGCGAGTGAACAATCAGTCGGCTTACCATCTGGGCAATTTGGGAATAGTGAGGTTGGTCACCAAAATATTGGTGCTGGGCGTGTTGTTTTGCAAGAACTTTTGAAAATAGATAACTTGATTGAAACAGGAGATTTTTTTAAAAATGATGTTCTGAATAAAATGTTTGATGAACTAAAAAGAACGAAGAAAAACTTGCATATTATAGGAATTGTTTCTGATGGGGGCGTTCATGGTGCCTTAAATCATATTTTTGCTGTACTAAAAATGGCAAAAAGCAAACGATTTAATAGGGTTTTCATTCACGCAATTACAGACGGGCGCGATACATTGCCCAAAGTCGCCAATAAATTCGTAAATGAATTAAGTGATTATATTGCTAAAAATGGTTATGGGAAAATAGCTTCTATTTGTGGTCGTTATTATGCTATGGATAGGGAGTCGAATTATAATCGCACAAAATTAGCGTATGACACAATTGTTTTGGGAGAAGGCATCAAAGTTTGTGATTTCAGTAACTATGTAAATGATAGTTACAAAGAATTTACTTATGACGAATTCATCCTGCCAGGAAGCTTATATAATTACAATGGTTTTGATGAGGGAGATATTGTATTTTGCAGTAATTTTCGCGCAGATAGAATGCGACAACTGACATATGCATTGACTGATAAAGATTTCAAAGAATTCCAAGTACAAAAACAATTCACAATGTATTCTATGACAAGTTATGGCGAAAAAGCCGACAAATGTGGAGTTAAATGCGTTTTTAAACAAGAAAAAATTAAAAACAACTTGACTGAAGTCATCACTAAAGCGGGTGGAAAGGTTTTAAAAGTCGCCGAAACCACAAAGTATGCACACGTTACGTATTTCTTGAATGGACTTAGGGAAGTTCCATACAAAAACGAACAACGAGTTTTGCATCCGTCAGACACCGTAGCAACTTTTGATTTAGCTCCTAAAATGCAAGCAGGCAAAATTGCAAAAACTGTCGCTAGTGTCGCTAAACGAAAGGAATTTGATTTGATTGTTCTTAATTTTGCAAATGGAGATATGGTTGGACATACCGGCAATTTGAAAGCCACAATACAAGCGATTAAAGCAGTGGACAAAGGACTAAAAACGATTTATAAAAAAGCCAAAAATTACACTTTGATTATAACAGCCGACCACGGCAACGCCGAATTAATGATTGATGAAAAAGGGAAAATCATAACATCACACACACTAAGTCAAGTGCCATTTATTGTTTGCGATAAAAATATAGAATTAAAAACGGGAAATTTTGCGCTTGCAAATATTGCTCCAACAATTTTGGAATTGATGAAAATAAAGAAACCTAAAGAAATGTCGGCGGAAAGTATGATAAGGTCTTAATTTCTTGACAAAATATAAATTTTGTTATATAATACACTAAAATGTAGGAGAAAATTATGATTTCTATGACCACTCTCTTGGATACATACAACACTTTTGTTAATACTGTTGTGCGTCAGCTTCCTGATTATTGGAAAGCGCTCATTTGTCTTGCGTGTTTCGCCATAGGTATGTGGTGTTTTGCAAAAGCAATAGTTTTGAAGGACAAAAAATTATTTCCATTCAAAACAGGATTGTTTCTAGTATTCTTATTTTGCATAGGGGTCTGTGTATTCTACGTATATTATTGGTAAAGATAGAGCTCAGAATGGTCCACGCCTGTGGCTTTGGGGCTCTTTTTTAGTTTTTATGGCACAATAATAAATGTTGGGCTGGAATAAATAAATTTTCTTTAGTTTCTATTAGTTTACATCAATATCTAAATAACGTGGTATCCTTTTTTATTGTCGGTATTTAGGTTTGTAATAAATTAATTCTTTGAAAAAAAACTATGGGAAAACACTTGACATTGGTTAAAAAATATTGTATACTTATGTCAAGTATTTTACCTTTACAAGCAAAATGGGGCTAATATGGATTTTGAGAGTACTTTGAAGTATAGTATGCTGTTTGACTTTTACGGGAATCTTTTGACTGATAGACAGAAAGAAATTGCTACGTTGTTTTTTTATGAAAACAATGGGTTGAGTGAGATTGCAGAATTTTTTGGATTAACAAGACAATCGGTATATGATATTTTGAAGAGAATTAAATTTACACTTGATGAATATGAAAGCAAACTTGGCTTGTATGAAAAATACAATAAGTCAAAGAAGTTTTTGTCGAAAATTGTTGACGAAAGCGATTTAGAAAGGTTTATCAAAATTTGGGAGTGTTAAGATGGCGTTGTTTTCAAATTTAAGCGAGAGATTGAACCACATTTTTAGCAAACTCGCTAATCGTGGCAAGTTGACTGAACTTGAGATAAAGCAAGCAATGCGCGAAATCCGTGTTGCGCTACTTGAAGCGGATGTCAATTTTCAGGTCGTTAAGGACTTTGTCGCGAAAGTTAGTGAAAGGGCAGTTGGGGAGCAAGTTCTGGAGAGTTTGACCCCAGGGCAACAAGTTGTCAAGATTGTTAATGAGGAACTTATCGAGCTTCTTGGTGGGGGGAATTCAAAGCTGACTGTTTCTTCGAATCTTCCGACAGTTATTCTTATGTGCGGATTGCAGGGCGCTGGTAAGACGACTATGTGTGGGAAACTTGCTTACAATCTAAAGTCGACGGGTAAAAAGCCCCTTCTTGTTGCGTGTGATATCGTCAGACCCGCTGCAATTACTCAATTACAAGTTGTGGGCAAAAATGCGGGCGTTTCTGTTTTTGAGAAAGGAACGCAAAAGACAGTCAAAACTGCGCTTGAAGCTATTGAGTATGCGAAGGCTAATTTGCTTGATACTGTCATTATTGATACGGCGGGGCGCTTGCATATTAATGAAGAGCTGATGGGGGAACTTAAGGAAATCAAAGAATGCACTAAACCGTCCGAAATTTTATTGACGGTTGATGCAATGACTGGGCAAGATGCTGTGAATGTTGCGAAAGCGTTTAATGATGATCTTGAGATATCTGGGGTAATTCTCACAAAGCTTGATGGCGATACTCGTGGTGGGGCTGCACTTTCTATTAAGGCGGTTACTAGCAAGCCGATTAAATTTTGTGGCGTTGGCGAGAAAATTGGGGACCTTGAGCCGTTTTATCCAGAGCGCTTTGCTTCAAGAATTTTGGGGATGGGGGACGTCCTCAGTTTGATTGAAAAAGCGCAAGGAGCAATTGAAGAAAAGGAAATGCAACGCTTGCAAAAGAACTTGCGTGAAAATACCTTTACACTGGATGATTATTTAAAACAATTTGAAAACCTTGACAAAATGGGCAATGTTAATGAACTTTTGGCGATGCTTCCAACAAAATTGACTGGGAAAATGAAGCTGGGGGACGCTAGGATTGATGAAAACGAATTGAAAAAAAATAAGGCAATAATTCAATCTATGACTAAATATGAACGTTTGCATCCTGAAATTTTAAAGGCGAGTCATAAGAAGCGTATTGCGAGCGGAAGTGGAACGTCGATTCAGCAAGTAAATTCGTTACTAAAACAATTTAGTCAAACAAAAGATTTAATGAAACAATTTAACAACGGCAAAAAGAATAGCCGATTTGGATTTTAACAGAAATTAAAGGAGATGAAATATTATGGCAGTTAAAATTAGACTTACGAGAATGGGAGCAAAGAAAGCTCCATATTATAGACTTGTTGCAACAGATTCAAGAGTTGCAAGAGATGGAAAGTGTATTGAGAATTTAGGGACATACAACCCTATGGTAGAACCAGCAGAAATTAAATTGAATAAGGATAGAATCAATTATTGGCTTTCTGTTGGGGCACAAACAACTGACACAGCTAAAGAACTTCTTATTAGAGATGGAATTTTGGAAAGACCAGTTTATAGAGCACCAAAAGAAAAGCAAATGCCACCAGCACCTAAGGCCAAAGTGGAAGAGAGTGCTGAGAGTGCGGATGAAGCACAAACAAACAACGACGCTGAATAATAATTATTAAGGAATTTTAAATGGTAGAAATAGTTGAGAGTATCATAAAGGAACTTGTCAAATTCCCAGATAGTGTGGAAGTAAAATATGTTGATCGTGGGAAGAATGGCATTTTCCTTGTAAAAGTAGATGATTCCGATATTGGTAGAGTTATTGGCAAAGAAGGCAAAATAATTAAATCAATTGACAAAATCATAACTTGCATTGATAAAAATAAAAAACAAAATTATGTTTTGAAAGTCAATGAAGGGGAAAGAAATGAATAATTTCGTTTGCGTTGGGAGAATTTTGAAACCTCAAGCTTTGAAAGGGGAAGTCAAAATTTCATCTAATGCTAGAGAAATAAGCAACTTTTTGTCGTACAAATATTTGTATTTGGGTCAAAATCGTGAGAAATATATAATTGAGCAGTGTCGCATTCAAGACGGCTATGTTATTGCAAAATTAGAGGGCGTTGATGACGCAAATATTGCCGAAAGTTTGCGAAATATTGATGTTTTTATTGACAATTATCAATTAGATGTTTTGCCCGATGATGAGTATTATGTGCAAGATTTGATTGGAATTAATGTTTTCTCGGCGGATGGGGCGACTTATTTGGGGCAAATTACCGCGATTGATAATTTTTCATCGGCAGATGTTGTTACCATTGTTAGGGATGAAAGAGAATTTTTATTTCCATTCTTGGCAGAAGTTGTAATTGATGTCGATATTGATGATAAAAAGATGTTTGTAGATATGCAAAAATTTGAGGAAGTATGCGTTGATGAGAATTGATTTTTTAACCCTTTTTCCTGAAATGTTTTCTGCAATGAGTTGTAGCATTATTGGTCGTGCTATCGAAAACGGAATTGTTGAAATAAATACTGTGAATATTCGTAATTTTTCACAAGATAAACACAAAAGGGTTGATGATTATGTTTTTGGGGGTGGACAGGGGCTTTTAATGGCTCCACAACCTTTGTTTGATGCGATAGATAGCGTTCAAACGGAGCAGTCATATGTTGTTTATGTTACGCCATCTGGTGAACCTTTTACTCAAAAAATCGCAAAAGAACTCAAAGATAAAAAGCATTTGATTTTTGTTTGTGGGCATTATGAAGGAATTGATCAAAGAGTTATTGATGAACGTGTCGATAGAGAAATTTCAATTGGGGACTATGTATTAACTAATGGAGAATTGCCGTCGATGGTAATTGCTGATGCGGTTGTGCGTTTATTGCCTAAGGTTTTGCATAATGAAGAATCGGTAACTAATGATAGTTTTGAAAATAATTTGTTAGAACATCCGCAATACACGCGTCCCGCGAATTTTAGAGGTCTTGAAGTGCCTGAAATTTTACTATCAGGGAATCATCAACTTGTTGACGCGTGGAAGAGAGAAAAACAAATTGAGAAAACAAAACGTGTTCGACCTGACTTATTGAAAAGGAGCGATGATTGATGATTATTCAGTGGTATCCGGGGCATATGGACAAAGCTTTGCGCGAAATGAAAAATAATGCTAAATTTGTTGACGCAATATTGTATGTTTTGGATGCGCGTGCTCCATTTTCTTGTTTAAATCCCAAATTTGATACAATAATTGGAGCTAAACCAGTTATTATGATTCTCAATAAGGCGGATTTAATTTCAAGAGAAGATTTGAATCAATTTGAGCAATTTTTTAAAGTAAAAAATGTTCCTGTTGTTGCTTTGAATAGCACAATTACTAATGCAACGAAGCCAATAATTGAGTGCGCAAGCGTATTGCTTAAGGATAAAATAGACCGTTTTAAAAATAAGGGCGTTGCTATACCTTTGCGTTTGATGGTTATAGGTGTTCCTAATAGTGGCAAAAGCACTTTGATAAACAATATTTGTGGGAATAAAAAGACTATTACGGGGGACAAACCAGGAGTTACGAGAAGCAATCAATGGGTAAAAATTTCTAATGGTTTTGAATTGCTTGACACGCCTGGTACATTGTGGCCCGCGTTTGATAATCCTAAAGTTGCGCAAAATCTTGCATATGTGGGGAGCATTAAAGACGATGTTCTGGATGTTGAAGAATTAGCTTTTGCTTTTATAGATGATTTGAAAGGAAAGTATTTTGATGCATTGCAAGATAGATATAATTTAAATTCTGATAACAATGCTGAAACCATTGAAATATTTGACGAAATATGTCGAAATCGTGGTTTTATATTGCGTGGTGGAGAAATTGATTATAATCGTGGAGCACGTGCAATTTTGGACGATTTTAGAAAAGGAAGAATAGGGAAACTTGTTCTAGATTAAAATGTTTGGTAAAAAATTAACAAAACCTCAGGTTGAGGGGAAACATACTAATAAAAAAATTGGCGATTATGGCGAAAAATTAGCTGTAAAATATTTAGAAAAACACGGCTACAAAATTTTAAAAACCAATTATAAGATAAAGATTGGAGAAATTGATATTATCGCTCTAGACGGAGAATTTTTGGTGTTTGTCGAAGTTAAATATCGTTCCACAGCTTTGTATGGGATGCCCAATGAAGCGGTTGATAAATACAAGCGCGAAAAAATCAAACGCGTTGCAATGAATTATTTATTGCAAAAAGATATGTTAGATGCGTATGTGCGTTTTGACGTTGTTCAAATTTTGGGCGATGAAATCCAATTATTTCAAAATGCTTTTTATTAAAAAGTCTTGCGAAGTTTGAAATTTTGTGCTATACTTAAATAGGAGTTAATTATGATTGATAACAAAAAATGTATTAAATGTGGTACTTGTGTTGCAATTTGTCCAGTGGGTGCAATTACAATAGGGGAGGATGGATTCCCAGTAATTAATGATGATATTTGTATCAAATGTTGTGCATGTCAAAATTCTTGTCCTGTAAATGCAATTAAGATTGAATAATTGAGGTGATAAATTGAAAAAAATTGCTTTGGTTTTAGTAGACCAAAAAAGTATTAAGTTAGTCTTTGCTTATGCTGAGATGGAGAAATATTTTTATATTTATGACATGCTTGAGGAGAATGTTGATTTTACTAAAGATTTGTCTAAAGGTGGACTTATTAAAAGTACAACTACAAATGAAGCAATCAAAATATTGAAAATGTTTAAAAGACTTTGTGAATCACAAAAAATTGAAGACACATTTGCTTATGTGATGCAATTTGTGGGCAAAGCAAAAAATCAGGTTAGTTTTATTGATGAAATTGAATCGTCAAGTGGTTTTAAATTTAGTGTTTTACCACATGAACAAGAAATTAATGCAATTTATTTGAGTGTGATTAATTCTTTAGATGTGCCACGCGGTATTATTGTTGATGTTAGGTCGGATTCCACAAATATTATAAAGTACTTTAGACGCAATATTCTATTCCAAACTTCAATTCCAATTGGGGCGAAAGGTTTGGCGGAATTGTTTGTAAGTCCAAATTGCGACCCTGTTGAGGTTCATCAACAAATGGTAGACTTTTTTAAAGCACAACTTGCTGATTATGGTTTGACTCCAGAATTAGTTGATGGATATAAATTTATTTGTTTGGGAAATTTGGCGGACTCTTTGTATAAATTGTATGTTAAGAAAATGAAATATCCAATGAATATTGAACACAATTTTTCAATTACTAACATACAATATGAAAATTTATATAGTTTTATTAAGACTTTAGATGTTGATGCGGAAAAGAAGATAAAAGGTGTTTCTGAGGAAGGGGCTGATGTATTCGCGGGAGCGATGTCGATTTTTAAGGCTATTTTTGATTTGCAAGAAGAATACGAAATCTATTTCTCGACTTATGGCTTGAAAGAAGGGCTTTTGTTTATCAATACAATACCTTCGCTTCTAGAAAAACCTTTAGTAGATATTATGCAATATAGTTTAGATGCATTGCAAGCTCAATATAATGTGAGTTTGAACAATGGAAGTAATGTGTGTGAATTAGCGGTCATTATTTTTAAACAGTTAAAGGTGTTGCATAAGCTTCCTCGCACTTATTTAAAATCTTTAAAAGTGGCTTCTACACTATATAGATGTGGGGAAGTTGTCAATTTCAAGAATTTATACCGCAATTGTTTTAATGTTATTTCTAATAGTATTGTTTTTGGTATATCACACAAGGAATTATTGCTTGGTGCATTTATTGCTGAAAACGTAGATCCAGACGCATTCAATTTAACAGAGTGGGTTAGATACAAAGACTTGCTTACTGAAAATGATCTCGATGCGATGAAACGCTTGAGCGCGATTTTAAAAATTGCAATAGGGTTAGATATTTCGGGTAGTGGTGCCGTTGTAGATTTGTCTTGTGATGTTTTGGGAGATTCCGTTATTATGAAGACAAGTGCAGATAGTGATGTCGGGTTTGAGATCAAGTACGCTTTACACGGGGCAAAGAATTTTAAGAAGGCTTTTAACAAATATTTGGAAATTTTGTGAGGTTGAATATGACCATTTCTATAGAATTGGGGTCATCTAATACAAAAATATTTGATAACAAGAATAGCTTGGTTTATTGTGAACCAAGTGTTTTTGCAGTTAAATTTAAAAAAGGGAAAAGTCAAATTATTGCTTATGGCAAGAAAGCATATGATTTGGGGAATGAATTACAACCTGATGAGAAGTTAATTCAGCCTATTAAAAACGGTCAGATAGCTGATTTTGAATCAGCTAAAATAATGCTTGATTGCATATTTAATACTTTGATTGGAAGAAGAAACAGGCGAAAAAATGTTGTGATTGTTCTTGCTATTCCAACATGTTCTACACAAATACAACGCGAGCAGTTTAAAAATTTATTTTGCAAACTTGGGTTTTATTCCATTACACTTGTTCCACAATTAATTGCAACAACAGCTATACTTGATGAAAATATAAATAATACATACTTGGTTGTAGACATCGGTGCGGGAAAGACCGAAATAGGTTTGTGTACTATTAAAAACGTAATTAATGCCATTAGTATGTCGATTGGCGGGGAGTTAATCGATTTGGGCATTTATGAAGCGCTTAAAAATAAGTATAATATTTCAGTTTCACGACGGGAAATTGAGAGAATTAAAGAATTGGCAGGGAGTCTATATTCAACTGACGAAACTGAGACTAAGATTTGGGCTCAAAATAGAGATAATTTAATTAATCAATTTTATGTTATTTCTAATAGAGATTTTAATGATATTATGTGTACGTGTTATGAAAAAATTATTGATGCAATCAAAGTCTTTTTAAATTCTATTGATAAAGAATATCGTCAGTCTGTTTTAGAAACTGGAATCTTTTTTACAGGGTTAAGTTGTGAAATTATAGGTTTTGAAAAATTTTTCAAAAAAGAATTAAACACTAATATTTATCTTATTGATTCTCCAATGACTGCAAGTGTTGAAGGAGCATTAAAATATTATAAAAATAATTAAATAGGGACCATAAAATTATATATTTATGGTCCCTATTTAATAGGTTTTTTGCTTTTGTTGTTAGTAGCCGACACTATGAATAGTTACTAAAATAGTTCAAAAATAATATTATTTAGTTTAACATTTTTACAATTATTGAAAGAGTGCATTTTATATAAACAATATTTTTTATATAGTATAATCTTTATGCGTAAGTATTTCAAACAAAATGCGTGTGTTTTCGCCATAAATTGTCATATTTCTTTTATGGAAAAATATACACAAATGTTATAATATATTTTGAGGTGTATATGGCGAGAAAGTTTGTTATAACAAGTGGTAAGGGTGGGGTTGGGAAAACAACTATTTGTGCAAATATAGGGGTAAGTTTAGCTCGTCAAAAACAACGCGTATGTATTTTAGATGTTGATATTGGGCTTAACAATCTTGATGTAGTTATGGGTATAGAAAAAAGAATATTGTTTGATATAGTCGATTGTATTGAGGGTAAATGTCGACTAAAACAAGCGTTAATTCAAGATTTGAATGAACCATATCTTTATATTTTACCTTCAACACAAAGTTTATCTAGTACAAAAATTAATAAATCACAAATTAAGGTAATTGTTGACGAATTGTCGTCAATTTTTGATTACATTTTGATAGATTGTCCAGCGGGTATTGGTATTGGTTTTCATCGTGCTGTTTTTTCAGCAACGGAAGCCATAGTTGTAACAACTCCACACATTTCAGCAATAAGGGATGCATCAAAAGTAATAGATATTTTAGGAACCTATGAACTTTGCACTGTGAGTTTATTAATAAATAGAATTCGGGGCGATTTAATCGCTGATAAAATGATGCTATCTATTGAAGAAATAGAAAAAATTTTTGATACTTCCATAATCGGCGTTGTTCCTGAAGATGATGAAATAATATCAGCGCTTAATTTAGGTGTGGCAGTTGATTCTCACGCAAAATCAAGTAGAGCTTTTTCACTAATTGCGGATAATATAATTTATGGAAATAATAAGGTTATTAACTTTCAAAAAGAATACAAAGGATTGTGGGGGTTTTTAAAGCGAAAAATTAAGAGGAGTGTTTAGTAAATGAATAAAATTTATGTTTCATCGAATGCATTAGATAGAGTTAAAAAAGCTATTGTAACCAGCAATCATTTTAAACCCGAAAAATTTGCTGAGATATTAAAATCAGATGTTTATATGGTTTTAAATGAATATGCAGAAATAAAAGGAGATGAGCTTAAAGTTGGTGTTGAACTAAATGATTTTGGCGAATATATCATCAATATATGTGCAATAGGCAGGCGTTTAAAAATGATAGGAATAGTTCCGGACAAGCAATAAAGTCTAATTATATACAATAATGCATAAAATGTGTTATGAATAAACTAAAAAATATAATTTGCACATTTAAAATTAAGTATCTTATATTAACTTGTTTGATATTAATTGTAGCGTTATCAATATCGTTTATTAACAAAAATTTTTGGAACACGTTGTTAGATAGTATAAAGACAACTTTGGAGTCTGCAAAACCTACTGAAGAGTTGTTTGATGATACGGGCAGAGTAAAATATGTATCAGTTTTATTTGATAAAAATAGCTGTTTAGTTTCTATACAACCTGTTGATTATGAACTTAGTTTTTATAACTATGACAACTTTTTTAACGATAATGGGTGTATAACAATTTTGGGCGCATCAGGAGTTTTGTACGCTCCTTATGATGGGACAATTCACATCAAGAATTTGACTGATGGCGTAGTTGAACTGGAAATTGAGCACAATTCTCAATTTAAGTCATTTTTTGCGGGACAGTTTGGCTTGGGGGTAAAAAATAATGATTATGTGAAAAAGGGGCAGGCAATCGCTATTTTACTTGGGGATTTGCAATTTTTTATGTCGCAAGATGATGAAATTATTGATTCCATAGACTTTTCTAATGGAGAATTACTATGGAAAGAGTAAAATTTAGAATACACCCACTTTTTTTAGTATTTGGATTGATTGCATTTTGTGTTAATTTGGGGGTGGTATTTGTTTGCTATTTGGTATCAGCATTGTTGCACGAATTTGGGCACGCTTATGTTGCACATAAACTTGGTTATCAATTACAACACATTTCATTACTTCCCTTTGGGGCGGAGTTGTCTTTGACTGATGATAAATTTGTACATAATGATGAAATAAAAATTGCAATTGCAGGTCCGTTGATAAATTTGATTTTAGTGTTTATTTTTATAGCACTTTGGTGGATATTTCCCATAACATACTATTATACGGATATTTTTGTTTTTGCGAATGCTGTTACTTTTGTTTTTAACTTACTGCCGATATTTCCACTAGATGGTGGGCGCATATTTCGGGCATTAATTAGTAAAAAGAAAGATGCTATTCAGACTGAAAAAATAGTAAGTAAAACTGCGATTTTTTTATCTTTACTGTTCTTTCTTATATTCTTAATAAGTGTATTTTATACACCATTTTATTCTTTAGCAATTGCTTCAATATTTATGTTAACAGGCGCATTTAATTTTAATAAAAACGCTGTATACAAACGAATGATTTACGCAAATAATTTTAAGAAAAATCTAAAAAAAGGTTGTGATATAAATTTGGTTGCTGTATCTGATGAAATGCCTTTATATAAACTAATTAAGTTTATTAATCCACAAAATTATACAATATTTGTTGTATATGATGACAAAAATTGTTTAAAAAGTGTAATTTTAGAAAAAAACCTCGATGTTTTATTCGCAAAATATGAATCATATTCACTTTTGAAAGATATAAAAATTAAAAAATAATACTTGCAAACATTTTGATTTTTCTTTCATCTATGTTATAATATTTACAAAGCAAAGTTATGCTTTGCAAAGGGAGTTTCAATGCAAATAAGTAAAGAAGATTTGGAAATAATAAAAAAAGCAGGAGAGAGCTTATTCATAAATGAATTGAAATCTTTCTATCTTTTGGGGGATACGGATGAGTATGATAATTTTGAACCATCAAAATTAAATTATAATGGAGCAAATGATTTTGATAAATATAAATACGCATGCTGTTTATATGCTGGGTTCAAGATTGATGAGAATGAGGAACATGCATTTAATATTTGGCTTGCTCTTGCTAATGCTGGGCAGGTCGAGTCAATGCTTGAAAGTTCAGTTTGTTTTTTCAAAAAGAATCAAAATGAAGAAGGCTTTAAAATGCTTCAAAAATGCGCGAACGCTGGAAATAAAATAGCGCAATTTAGGATAGCTCTTTGTTATATGTTTGGTTTTGGCGTTGAACAAAAACAAGATAAGGCGATGAAAATTTTTGAAAAATTGTCAGCTGAGAATTATCCAAATGCACTTTATATGCTTGGTTCAATGTATTACAATGGGGATGATAAAATTGTTGTACGTGACCAAAGCAAAGGTTGGGAACTAATAAAAAAAGCTTGTTCTTTGGGGTCTCCGTTTGCGGAATATGAGGTTGCAATTCAAATTTGTGCACATAAGGAAGACCACACATTTACATCAGATGTTATTAATTTACTTGAGAAATCTGCAAATGGTGGGGATTTGCGAGCTCTATATTTATTGTCTCTTGCATATGCTAAAGGTGAGGGGGTCAAAGTAGACCTTGAAAAATCTATGAACTATTTAGCGCAAAGTTATGAAGGAAATTTCCCGTTAGCTGTAGACTTGATGGAAAAACTTAGAAAAAGTATTAAAGATTGATTGAAACACTAAATATGGGGTGGGCTGAATTTATCTCTCAACATATTTAGTTTGTTTTCTTTTAATGACATTTAATTAATTGTTTGTTAATAATAAAATTTCATTTATAATATTTTGGTTTCCGATTTTTAAAAAATCTTTTTGTCTTTGTTCTATTTCATTTTTATTACTAATTAAATTATCAATTGTTGCAATTAGTGAGTTTATTTCTAGTTCCTTAAAATAGGTGCCAAGTTTATGCTTATCAAAGAAAATTGCATTTTCAATTTGTTCTCCACGAGATATTTTTTTTGAAAGTGGGAATATAATCATTGGTTTATTAATTGCTAGAATTTCAAAAAGCATATTTGAACCTCCACGTGTAAATACAACGTCGCATTGATTGATTAATTCGGGCATTTTATTTGAAAATTCGATTTCTTTATAATTACTTTTGTTTAAATTATGCGACTTATTTTTCCCGCACAAATGTATTACATTATATTTTTTTGTTAGCACATCCAAGTTGTCGTAAACGAACTGATTGATTTGGTTTGCTCCTTGACTCCCACCAACAAAAAGAATAGTAGGCGAAGAGTTTTTGAATAATGGTATTGCTTTAAATTTTTTAAATTCTTTACGAATTGGGGCTCCAGTGTATATAAATTTATTACCTTTTGCAGTTAAATCAAAAGTTGTGCAAATTTTGTCGCAATATCTTTTTGATAGTTTATTTGCTAATCCCATACTTATATCTGATTCGTGTGCAATTGTTTTTATATTTAGCATATGCGAAGCAATAACCACAGGAAGTGCAACATAACCACCTTTTGAAAACACTATATCTGGCGATATTTTTTTTAGTATGGCTTTACATTCATTAATACTTCTTATTAATTTAAATGGAAGATAGAGATTACTCAAAGTTAATTTGCGTACAAGTTTGGGAGAATTAACTGAAAAATATTTTATATTATATTTTTTAATTAAATCCTTTTCTAATTTACTTCCACTACCGATATAGAAAATGTCGTCAAAAGATTGACTAAGGTCATCAATTAATGCAAGATTGGGAATAATGTGTCCTGCCGATCCCCCTCCTGTTAAAACTATTTTCATCCTTACCTCGCTTTATTTATTATATGTTATTACTAAAAAATATTACATTTTTGATTGTTTTAATTAAAAATTGAAAATTTTTAAAATTTAAAGAGGAATTTATGAATAAATTAACTTATGAAGATTTTTTGAGTATAGAGAAACCATCTAGATATTTAGGTGGTGAATACAATTCAACTATAAAAAATGGCGAAAACTACATAAAGAATTGCTTTTGTTTCCCAGATTTGTATGAAATTGGGATGTCTCATACAGGAATGAAAATTTTGTATGAAATAATCAATAATCAACCACAAAGTATTTGCGAAAGATGCTTTGCCCCCAAAAAAGATTTTGCAGATTTGATAAAAAAACGTGGGAATGAATTGTTTTCACTTGAAAGCCATATACCACTTAAAAATTTTAATTTACTGCATTTTACATTCCAATATGAGATGAGTTATACAAATTTTCTTTATATGCTTGACCTTGCAAATATTCCATTTCGGTCGAAGAATAGGAATGATTCGTATCCTATTATTATTGGTGGTGGACCTTGCGCTATAAATTTAGAACCACTTGCTGATTTTTTGGATATTATCATTGTAGGAGATGGAGAAGAACTAAACAAAAAAATACAAGAAATTTATAAAATTGGAATGACAAAATTTGAATTTTTTGAAAAAATTAAAAATCTACAAGGGATTTACATACCATCAATGTATGAAACACATAATGATAACGGCTTTTTAATTGCCAATTATCAAATGCGAATTAAAAAAAGCATTGTAGCAAATTTGAATAAAGAATTCTATATGTCTAAGCCTGTTGTTCCAAATATGGAAATTGTTCATAATCGTGTAGCAGTCGAATTGTTCCGCGGATGTACACGTGGATGTAGATTTTGTCAGGCGGGATATTATTACCGCCCAATTAGAGAAAGGACTGTTGAAAATATTGTTGAAATTTCAAAAAAACTAATAAAGAACACTGGTTATACAGAGCTTTCGTTATTTAGTTTATCTAGTGGAGATTATCCACATTTGCTTGAATTGATTGAAAAATTAAGGGCTGAAGATTCACTTAAATCAGTGAAATTTGCGTTGCCATCTTTAAGATTAGACAGTTTTAAGGGAGCATATTCGTTTGAGAGCCGTAAATCTAGTTTAACTTTTGCTCCCGAAGCTGGAACGCAACGCTTGCGTAATGTTATTAATAAAAATATAACTGATAAAGATATTTTGAGTAGTTTAACTGACGCTTTTGAAGCAAATTATGATAAAATAAAATTATATTTTATGATTGGTTTACCAACTGAAACCCCAGCTGATTGGCAAGGCATCGTAGATATTGCTAAAAACATTCAAGAATTATATCAAAAAATAAATAGAACAAAAAAATTACCTAAAATCACTGTGAGCACTAGTATTTTTATTCCCAAACCTTTCACTGCATTTCAATATGAAAAATTTGAAAGCAAAGCATATGTCGATGAAGCTGTAAATTTTCTTAAAACTGAACTAAAAAAAATAAAAGTGAATTATAATTATCATGATTACAATGTTAGTTTTGTCGAAACAATTTTAGCACGTGGGGATAGAAAATTATCTCATATAATTGAAAAGGCTTATCATTTAGGATGCATTTTTGATGGTTGGACAGAACACTTTAAAATGGAGAAATGGGAAGAAGCACTCAGCGATGTAGATACCGAAAGATATATAAACGAAATCGATGAAACTCAAAATTTACCTTGGGAAATAATAGATATAGGGATAAGTAGACAATTTTTGATTAAAGAACGTCATTTGTCGCGTGAAGCTCAAACTACAAAAGATTGTCGATTTGGGTGTGCGGGGTGCGGACTTATAAAGATAGGAGGGTGTAAAAATGCTACTCGTAAAATTTAAAAAAACAGGTAGTTTTGCTTTTTGTTCATACTTAGATTGTCGCGATGTAATAATACAAACAATCAATAGGGCAGGTATAAATATTGAATATTCACAAGGTTTTAATCCCCATGAATTGTTATATTTTAGCCCACCAACATCCTTAGGTATTGTGAGCGAGTGTGAATATTTTACAATATATACGGATGATGTTGAAAGTTTTGATAATAAATTTAATGCGAACGCACCTAAAGGGATGCAAGTTGTTTGGGCAATTAAGATTAATAAACGACCTGATTTTTACAATTTAATCGATTATGCAAAATATGAAATAAAAATTGATAATAATGATGTGCCCATAAATCTTAGTAATTTAAATTACGAAGTTTTTGATGAAAAAAAACAAACCATTATAGATATCAAAGATTATGTTAATAGCATCTCTTATAATGATAATGTAATTAGCTGTGTTGTCGCATGTGGGCAAAAAAAGAATTTAAAAATAACGAACCTTGTGAAATGTTTAAAGAATTCATTAAATATCAATGTATTAAACATTAGAAAAATAGAGTTATTAAAAGAGAAATCTACAAATAACAAAATTGATTTTTTGCCAATTGATACATTATTTTAAAAAAAATAAATATTTTTACAAATAATGAGCATAATAATTTGAGGGAATTATTATGAGTAACAAAAATTTTAATAGTGATAGTCAAAAATTACTTGTCGCAATTTACAAAAATGTGAGAATTGCAACACAATCAATCGAAAATATCTTATCATCTATTGGTCCGAATGATATAACTATCGAATTAAGTAGGGAACTAAATCAATATTATATTTTTGAAAAAGAGATTGTTGCACTTTCACAATTAAATAATTATAATTTGAAAGATAATTCATTTATTCAAAAAACTCAAGTTTGGATTTCAGTAAAATTAAATTTGCTATCATCCTCATATGCTCAACATATTGCGGAAATGATGCTTGTTGGAACAGCGATGGGAGTAATTGATTTAGTAAAGGCAGTTACAAATTACAATCACTCTGAAAAAGAAATAAGTAATCTTGCAAATAGTGTTGAAGGCTTTGAAAGAGAGAATATCGAAAAATTATTTGAATTTTTAAAAATTAAACCTTTAAAAAATAATAATGATAATAAAATTAAACTTGATAATAAAGGGAAAAATAAGGTAAATAAAAGCAAAAAAGATAATTTACCAAAGATGGATAAATAGTGATTCTTTGCTAACAAATCTATATAGTAAAAATACAATATATGGGGTATTCTGTAATTAGAGTACCCCATATATTGTGTAATATATTTTTTATTTTAATTTTATAATTTAATTCTTGCATCAATAAGAGAAATTCCACCATCAATATCATCAATTAATAAAGGATTTATGTCTAATTCAGTTATATTATAAGTATTGGCAAAATTATTTATTGTTTTAATAATATTTTTAAGTTGCTCAAAATTAACTGCTGTTAAATTCCTTATTTTGCCAAGTAGGTTTGAGGAGTGTAATGAGTTTATTTGGTCTTCAATGTCTTGGTCATTTGTTGGCAAAATTTTAAATGAAACATCTTTCATAGCTTCAACGAATATTCCGCCAAGTCCAAACATTGAACATAACCCAAAGTTTTTGTCTTTTACGATTCCATATACAAATTCGCGCTTAGCGGACTTCATTTCTTGCAATACAAATCCATCAATATCATTTTCAATATTTTGTTTTTTAAAATTATTCAAAATTTCATTAATTGAGTTAACGAGTTCAGTTTGATTTGAAATGCCAACTTTTACGCCACCTACATCACTTTTGTGGGTTATTTTTTTTGAAGTTATTTTTATTGCCATAGGATATCCAACATTTTGTGAAAGTGCAATAGCTTCGTCAAGATTTTTTGCCATTGCATATTTTACAACGGGTAAATCCAATTCTTTTAAGATATTAAGAGACTCGTAAGTTGTCATCATCCTATTTTCATTTTTTACAGTTGCAATAATTTCTTCAATCTTTTTGTTTTTTATTTGTTTATTTTTTACTTTCTCAAAATTTTTAAAAATATTGGACTTATTTATTGCAAGAACTGCAAGGTTTGTTGAATCATAGATAGGAAAATGTGTATTCATATTCCTAATTAAATCATACATTTCTTTGTTTGTAATAAATACACCAATTATGCATTTATTTTGATATTTAAGTTTTAAATTTTCCAAAATTTGTGCAATTTCTTGGCTTTTTGTTCCCATTATAAAAAGATGTATACAAATAACCGCATCAATTTTTTCATTGTTAAGACAAAATTCGAGAGTTTTTTTATAGTCTTCAATGCTTGCAGATGCAACCATATCTATAGGGTTCTTGACAGATGCTTGTTTTTGTAAATATTGTTGCATAGTCGATTTTTCATTTTCAGAAAAATCATACATATTAATATTAAATTTACTAAGCTCATCCACAGTCATTATTGCAGGGCCTCCAGCATTCGTAATAACAGCTACTGAATCAATTTTTTTGTCAATTTTTGTTGTTGCCAAAAGGGAAGAAATCGCCACAAGAGCATCAATTGAATCAACGCGTATTATGCCACATTGACGCAAAAAAGCATCAGTAATAACATCAGAACTGGCCAACGCTCCTGTGTGCGATGAGGCGGCTTGTGCCCCACGAGTGCTTGCTCCTGATTTTATACATATAATTCTCTTTTTGCATTTTTTGCACACTTCAATCATTTTTGCAGGATTCTTTATTGTTTCCATATAGAGCATAATAACTTCGATATTGTTTTTCTTTTCAAAATATTCAATTAAGTCCGAAAAGTCTACATCGCATTGATTCCCTAAACTAATGCAGTATTTAAGTCCAACTTGTGTTGTATTAAAAATGTTCATAATTCCGCTTGCGAGTGCACCAGACTGACTAATTAAAACAGTATTCCCATCATGGCATTTTGATTGCGAAAAAGTTGCATTTAAATTAAAATCGTTATTGACAAACCCAATAGTATTTGGGCCAATAATATTTAAATTGTTTTCGATCGCAAATGTAGCAAGATTTTGTTCAACCTTTTTACCATCGGCCCCCATTTCTCCAAACCCAGCGGAAATAATATAAAAATTCTTTATCCCTATTTTGGAACTTTGAATAATATTTTCATACACAGATACAGCAGGAATTGCAACAATGGAAAGATCTGGAATTTGTGGTAAATCATATACTGATTTGTAACATTTTCGACCTAAGATTTCATCATATTTGGGATTCACAAAATAAATGTCCCCAGAATAATTGCTATTTAAAATATTGTTTATAAGTTGAAAACCTACACTATTGCTTTTTTGTGAAGCTCCAATTATTGCAATACTTTTAGGGTTGAGTATTTTGTTTAAATTTCTAGACATATTTTCTCCTACAATTAATTACACTTTAATTATACACCATTTAATCATTAAAGCAAAATATTTTGCAATGTTTCTAACTTTTTTTTGGAAAAACGATTGACAATATTTAATAAATCGTATATACTTTATAAGTCAAAATATGGAGAGAACTATGTTTTTGGATCTTAATTTGGCAAAAGCGCAAAGTGGGAATATCCTTTTTACACAAGGCGAAGTTTTGGTGAATGGCGACATCTTGAAAGATATGTGTGCTGACGCTGATAATATTTGCAAGGTTAATGTGGAGTATTGTTATAATGGCGAATATGTCGAGTGTAGAGGAACAGGTTCTATTCATTTGAAAGGCAATTGTTACCGATGTGGTGAGGCAGTAGATGAATTACACTTATTTGAATTTGAAGATAATATCTTGCCCGCAAATTTGAATATAGATAATCTAGAATATTGCTTCAAAGGCGACTCAGTCGATATAACGAAGTTGGTAGAAGATAATCTTATCGTTTCATTACCAAGGCAACTACTTTGCAAAAAAAATTGCAAAGGGTTGTGTCCACATTGTTATACAAATCTGAATTTTGGCGATTGCAAATGTGAAGAAGTTACTAGCACTTCTCCATTTGCTGTGCTAAAAAACATCAAATAGGAGGATAAAAAAATGGCAGTTCCTAAACAGAAAGTATCTAAACAAAGAAGAAATAAAAGAGTGGCATCAAGTTGGAAAATTACATCTCCTACACTAACCGAATGCCCAAATTGCCACGAATTGATGGCTAATCACCAAGTTTGCAAAGCTTGTGGTTACTATGATGGGAAAAAAGTTGTTGAAGTTGAAAAAAATAAAACAGAAGAATAGTAGTTTTGATGTGTGGGGATGAAATTTTGTGCGTTATTTTGGACGTTTGATCAAATTCATCTTTTGAGATATATTTTTGTAAATGTACCTTTATGGTGCATTTTTTATTATATGTTATTATATTGTTTTAATCTTAAGAAATACTTCATATATCTTAGAAAATATTTTATATAATTGAATTATATTTTACCACTTGTTTTGTTGACACAGATGCATAAGAGCGCGAATAAAAACAATAAACCGGCAAAAATAAGGTAATATATTCGTAATGGAACAAAGTAACTAGAAAATAATAATATAGTGCCACAAAAGATGTATGATTTAGCTCGTTTTCGTTCAAATACAAATGCTTTTAATCTTGAAAAATTCATTTTTTCTTTTGTAACGTTTTCTGTCATTATGTTTGGGTAAATGCCAGTTGGTTCAATTAAATTTAAGTAAATATCATTCAAATTCAATAATTTATAGGTAATTTTTTTATAATTTTTAGATGTGGCATAACACCCATCACTATATTTTGAACACAAAATAATAATTTGTGATATTTGTTTATTTTTATTTTTTCTATAAATTGATAATAAGTCATCTAAATCAAATAAATCTTTCTCAAAGTAGGGAATATATAATATTTTTTCCCCGTCGATTGTCTTTATTAATTCACATTTGTTGTTCAAATGAGCTGATAGTAACTTTGCAAAATAACTACATAATTCTCGTCGGCTTGCGTTAATAAATTGATTTTTGATGTTTTCAATTTTTTTGATTTGTTCATTTTTTAATAACAATTTATTTTTTTTCTTTAATTTAATATAGAATAAAATCGTACCTATTATGATAGTTGTTATGCTTGCCAAAAATAAACAAACTGCAAGTGTCAGCATTGTAGCACGGTAAAATATTAGTGAAATAAGAAAAATCAAACCCAATTTAAATATTTCATCAATATATAAAGCTAATCTAGACATTTTGCACCTCCATTATTTTATTGACAAAAATATTTGTTTTTATAAATTATTTGACAAAGTGTATAAATTTTGATAAAATACAACTATGAATAAAATAATATCAAAAAATGCTGAAGACACCGAGAAATTTGCGAGAGAAATAGCAAAATCCATCCCATTAGGAACGGTTGTTGAATTGATTGGTGATTTAGGAGCTGGTAAAACAACTTTTGCTAAAGGTTTTGCTAAAGGATTAGGTGTAAAAGGTGTCGTTACAAGCCCAACATTTACACTTTTAAATACGTACCAAGGAGATGGTGTAGTTTTAAATCATTTTGATTTGTATCGTATTGATGATGAAGAAGAACTTGAATTAATGGGGGTCAAAGAGATGTTTTACGATACAGATTCAATTAATCTTATTGAGTGGCCACAAATTGCAAGAAACTTATTGCCACAAAAAAAATATGTAATAGAAATAAATAAGATAGATGATAAAACTAGAGAAATTATTTTGGAGAAAAAATGAATATTCTTTGTATAAATACTTGCTTCAAAACTAGCAACGTTGAACTTTTAAACGATGAACACAAATATTTTGCAAAACAACAAAGTTCATTACAGCACTCGGTTGTGCTAATGACCCAAATAGAGGAAGTTTTTGAGAAATCAAAAATACGAAGTGAGAATCTAAACTACATTTGTGTTGCAGTAGGACCAGGAAGTTTTACTGGTATAAGAATTGGTGTAGCTGTGTCAAAAGGACTAAGCGATACAACTAATGCGAGAATAATTCCAATTGATACCTTGAGTTTGATTGCATATAATTCCACAATATCCCCTGATTATATAGTTGTTAAAGGAATTTCAGATGAATATTTTCTTGGAGAATGTAAAGATGGTAAAGTTGTTAACAAAATATTAATTACAAAAGAAAATTTGTTGAAAAAGTTGACTTCTAACACCAGACTCGCAACTATAGATGATTTAGGTGATGATTTTCGATGTGTTATTGAATGCGTTGAGAAACTTGATATGAATCAGATTGCTTTAGATAATGTTAAAAATGCAGTGGAATCCATTTATGTTGAACCTTTTTATTTAAGGTTGAGTCAAGCAGAAATGCAAAAGGGTGAGAACAATGCAAATAGTTGATGCAGATATTGAGTGTATCCAACAAATTTCTGAAATTGAAAAAAATAATTTTGCAACTGAATTTTACTCTTATTCACAATTAATGGATTTGTATAGCAACCCAAATTATAAAATCAAAATTGTTAAAGAAAATAACATTTTTAGTGGATATATCATAATATACAAAAATGTTGATTTTGATGAAATATTTAAAATATGTATCAAAAAGCAGTTTAGGCGAAAAGGTTATGGTAGCGCACTTTTGTCGTATGCAAAAGATACTTGCAATAACAAAATCTTTTTAGAAGTGCGTGCTTGCAATCAAAGCGCTATAAATTTTTATTTGTCAAATGGTTTCAAAATCAATGGAAGAAGAATAAAGTACTATTCAGGGATTGAGGACGCAATTTTATTGGAGTATATTAAGTGATATTTTTATATGAATACCAAGCGCAAAAAATAAAAAATTTTGACAAGAGCATTGTGGAAAAAATAATGCGAGAACAATATCAGGGGATAATTGACTAGGTTGTAGAGGCGAGACGGAATTAGAGTTTTGATGACGTGTAACATAAAAGAAAAGATTTATAGTTTTATAGAAAATGAGAAATTAGCGCAGGCAATGTTCTGCGCTCTTTGTGCATCCCTTTTTTGTTATGGACTTTGTTATCCAATCATCAATGAATATGTAGCTGGTGGCTTTATGACTGTATTTGTTGTCTATGAGTGTTTACGCCAGCACTATATCCCGGTGGACTTGGCATTTATATTCCTTTGGCAGGGTGCATTGATTTGTGCGTTGATTGATTTTCATACCAATGACCAATATATGTACTGGCTCCAGTGGGCATGGGTACTGCCTGTAGTTTATTTATTTGGCAAAGTGGTAGCTGGAAATGACAGTGCAATTGCACCAGTGTTT
>CAZAYL010000007.1:0-41668 GCA_964489405.1 uncultured Lachnospiraceae bacterium
GTCATTGCGAGCGAAGCGTCGCAATCTCCCGGAAGGGGTCGCGGTTGGTTATGGGCGAATGTGCCCTTTGACCGCGGTAGCTATCAACAGCAGTGCGCTTTCGCACCCGCGCCAGTATAATATTAGAAAAAAGACAAATAAACCAAGGGTGTTATTTGTCTTTTTTCTAATATTTTGTTCAATCAAATAATGCTTTACTCTTACAAAATAATGTTTACAATGCGGTCGGGGACGGCAATGATTTTCTTAATTTGCAATGGGAGTGAAACGCCGACGAGCGTGCCAGCGTCCATAAGGTGTTCGATTTCGGCGACTGCTATTTTTTGAAGTTCCGCGACTGATGTTCCACGCGCAACCATAATTTTTGCACGAACTTTTCCATTGATTTGGACGGGGATTTCAATTTCGTCCGCTTTTGCCTTTTCGGCGTCGAATTTCGGCCATTCGGCGTATGCTATACTTTCGTTATTTCCTAATTTTTGCCAAAGTTCTTCCGTAAAGTATGGCGCGATTGGGTTGAGCATTTTCAAAAGACTCAAAGCGTATTTTCGTGGGAAAATGTCTTCTTTATAGACTGCATTGACAAAAATCATCAATTGGCTAATTGCAGTATTGAATGAAAGTGTTTCAAAATCTTCGGTAACTTTCTTGACAGTTTGATGATAAACAAGTTCAAGATTTACGTTTTTCTCGTCCTTAATTTTTCCGCTTTCGTCATACAGACGCCACACGCGTTCGATGAATTTGTGCGCGCCGTCAATGCCGTTAGTGTTCCACGGCTTTGTGTCCGTGATTGGACCCATAAACATTTCGTATAGGCGCAAAGCGTCCGCCCCGTGCGATTCGATGCAGTCGTCGGGTTTGACGACATTTCCTTTGCTCTTGCTCATTTTTTGTGAATCGGTGCCAAGAATCATTCCTTGGTGAACAAGGCGCTTGAACGGCTCTTCGCAAGGCGAAACACCTATATCGTGCAGAAATTTGTTCCACATACGCGAATAGAGTAAATGCCCTACGGCGTGCTCTGGACCGCCAACGTATAGGTCGACAGGCATCCAGTGCTTGAGCAGTTCAAAATCGGCAAGTTTTTCGTCATTGTGTGGGTCGATGTATCGCAAGAAATACCAACTAGAAGCAGCGCTCCCCGGCATTGTGTTAGTTTCGCGAACACCCTTGATGCCGTCGACGACAACATTTTTCCACTCAGTTGCGTTGTCGAGTGGGGCATTGCCGTTATGCCCGCGGTAGTCGGTAACCATTGGGAGTTTGAGCGGAAGATTTTTTTCCAAGACGGTTTGCCCATTTTCGAGATAAATGACGGGCATAGGTTCGCCCCAATAGCGTTGGCGCGCAAAAATCCAGTCGCGCATTTTATAGGTTGTTCTAGCAGTGCCTACGCCCTTTTCTTCTAGCCACGCGATTGCGCGCGCGATGCCGTCTGCTTTATTGAGCCCATCTAGAAAACCTGAATTTATATGCAAGCCATCGCCCTCAAATGCCTCATTTTCAATATTGCCCCCAGCAAGAACCGCGACAATTGGCAAATTATACTTTTTGGCAAACTCATAGTCGCGCTCGTCGTGTGCGGGAACCGCCATAATTGCGCCAGTGCCGTAGGATGCCATAACATAGTCAGCAATATAAATTGGCAATTTTGCGCCATTCATAGGGTTGATAGCGTATGCACCCGTAAAGACGCCTGTTTTGTCTTTATTGAGTTGCCCGCGCTCTAGGTCAGTTTTGCTTGCACACGCAGATTTGTACGCTTGCACCGCATTCTTTTGCGCATCTGTGGTAATCAAGTCGACCAAATTATGCTCGGGGGCAAGCACACAATAGGTTGCACCAAACATAGTGTCGGGGCGCGTCGTAAAAATTTCAAATGTTTCGTCGAATCCGTCGACTTTGAACGTTACTTGCGCGCCTTGCGACTTGCCAATCCAATTTGCTTGCATTTCGAGTGTAGATTTTGGCCAATCAAGTTCTTTCATCCCGCTCAAAAGTCGATCGCAAAAGTCGGTTATTTTGACAACCCATTGTTTCATATTTTTCTTTACGACTGGGTAACCGCCACGCTCAGATTTGCCGTCGATAACTTCGTCATTGGCGAGTACTGTTCCCAGTTCTTCGCACCAATTGACGGGCATATCAACGCGTTTTGCAAGTCCCGCTTTGTAGAGTTCCTCAAAAATCCACTGCGTCCACTTATAATATTCCGGTTCGCAAGTCGAAATTTGTTTTGACCAATCGGCGGATAGCCCGAGTTTTTGCATTTGCTCAATAAAATTTGCAATGTTTCTATTTGTAAAGTCGGCGGGATGATTGCCCGTCTTGATTGCAAATTGCTCTGCGGGTAAACCATACGCGTCGAAGCCAAGCGGGTGTAGGACGTTAAACCCTTGCATTCGCTTGTAACGCGCGACGATGTCGGTTGCTGTGTAGCCCTCGACGTGTCCCACGTGCAAGCCATCTCCAGACGGGTATGGGAACATATCCAAAACATAGTATTTTGGTTTTGAAAAATCTTTAATATCAGTGTGAAAAGTATCGTGCTCTGCCCAATACTTTCGCCATTTCCTTTCTATCTCAATATGATTATAATTACTCATTTTTTTTTGCCTTTTTCTATATATAATATCAATTGTAGTATACAACAAATCGCTGTTGATTGTCAAGTCAAACACATTTGTCCAATTTAAAAAATAAAAAAAATACATATATAAAGCAATGTAGCGTGAAATTTTATATGAATTAAAATTGTTCAATGTCAGTTTTTTCCGTGTTTCAATGTCGGTTTTTTCTAAAAATATAAAAACAAAGCCAACATTCATAAATGTGAATGTTGGCTTCTTTGATGCTAAATTTTGTAAAATTATAATTAAAGGTGCCACGAATCTTACTTACTTCGTCTTATAGTTCTATTTATAGATTCCTTATAATCTTTTTCTGCTTTATCAAATTCGCTTTGTGCCTTTGTAAGCGGTCTAGTGGTTTTAAATTTATTTGACGCATTTATGTGAGCAACAAATTTATTTTCACCTAGTTTTTTGTTTCGATATTTGGCAATCGCTTCAATGCCTGCTTGTCGATCTTTTTTCGCCTTATTTAATTCAGCTTTCTTTTGCTCGAATGCTGATTTTTCAGGAGTTTTGTTCCTATCTACCACTTCTCTAGTAGCTTTAGCCATTGCGCTACCTTTCGACGTCAATGGTTTCCAATTTTCATCCTTGTTGCCAATATTCTTAATGTTAGACCCCAAATTTCCAGCACTTTCACCCACTCTGCTTAAAAGTCCTTTTTGGCTTTTGTTTACGTCTGCTTGGGCAAATGTTGGAGTTTGCGCATCGCGCTGTTGTCTAAATTTATCCGTTGCATCCGTAAGATTCTTGTTTTCTCCAAAAAGTTTTTCGCTAGCTCTAGTCTTGAGAGAACCTGATTTGCCTGCATCTCTAGCTTCCATTTCTTTTCTAAGTCTTCTTGCTCCCAGTTTACTGACTTGTCCAGACTGATACATACCTTTTGCAACTGCTTTGTTCGCTGATTTTTGCTCTTTCATTTGTAGCTTCTGAGCTTTTGCTTTTTCTTTTTCTTCTTTTCGTTTTGCGACGTTTTCTGGAGAAAAATGGTTACTGAATGCTTTGTGGGCTTGATTTGCCTTGCCAGCAATTGCGCCTGCTGTTCCTAGTGTAGCGCCACCTATACCCTTGCCCATATCTCCGAGCGATGTTGGTTTACCATCCCCAGTAACAAGTTGGTCGAGTATACCTGTGAAGTCTTTAATCATCAATGCGCCACACATAATGAACAAGATGTGCGCGAAGCCATTGAATAGATCGCAAGTCAATTGCCCATATGTTGCGATTTCTTCAGCGGAATAGAATAAGTCTATTTGTTGAAGCAGTGGTGCAACGATAAAGAAGAAGTTGAGTGCGACGACTGTGCCGTACATAATAATTGTGCTTTGAATGAATTTTTTCGCCCATTGCTTAAATGCGTTCCCACCATCTAGTGGCATTAGTGCAATAAATGGTGGCGAAACCGCAAACAGCAAGGTGAGTTCAAACAACCTTTGGACAACGCCCATTGCGGCGTATAATAGTGTCGTCGTAACAAAGAAGCACGACACAAAGGCAAATAGCCAATTGAATTTAGTTAAATCATAATAGACAAACACTAGGTCGGTATTACGGAAATCAAAGTTCGTAAAGGTAGGCACTGGTTGATTGAACATAAAGTCGCAACCCGCCGTCGAATCACTGATTTCCATTGTGTAACCAGCGGTCTCAGTTGTTGGTATTACATTACCTTCTGGAGTTGTAATATTCTTTATTTTTGTAGTATACTCTTTTGGCAAATCTTGCTTTATCTGAAAGGCACGGTCAATTTTCTCGGCAGCGGTTTTCCCTGTCAAGGTATTTTCATTATCATCCAAGAAAATCCCAAAGTTTAGTTCTTTGTTTTTCAAAAGTTCGCTTTTAAAATCCGCGTCCGTCCGCGCGCGGTTCGCACTCATCGCGCTAGAAGCGAAAACTTCGCCCGATATTGACAAGGCGTCAGAAATTCTTGTCGCTTGGTCTACCGTCTTTAAGAGCCCATTCGAGATGAACACGCCAAAGTAGCAAACAATCGGCACGAATATGAACGAGAACAGTGCTTTGAACGCTTGCCCGATGACGGGGCCAACGGCTGTTTCTTTCGCTTCTTTTGCTTTGTAATTGTTGCGAATAATCGCGATGAATGTTGCCATAAAGACCATCACGACTGCGACAATGACGAGAGAAATCAATGCGTCGGTTACCGCTTCTTGCTGAAATAGCCACCACGCGATATCTCCCGAAATTTCTTCCCCATTGTAACGGACAGTTTCAAGCCCTGCAATTTTCCTAAACAAAACTTGAATAAAGTCAATAATTGTGAAAAATACTTTTAGTATTTCATACACAAACTTTAGTATGATACTTATAAAGTAATCGATATATTGCCCAATGCGGTCACTAAACCAATTGGCTATTCCGCTAAAGGCATTGCCGATATTGTTGACAACATCGCCAAAGAACCCAAGTACTTGTGCCCTCATTCTCCCTCCATCATTAGTGTTATCAAATTGCGCGCGCCACTACTCTCTCCCCAAATTGCGACACGCTTGAACATTTTATAGGTATTTTTTTACTACACAAGCATATTATACCAAATTTTCGAAAAAAATCAACCTTATTTGACATATTTTTTATTTTTTTTTATGCAAATGCGCTCAATATGTAAATTTTGCAGTGTTATTGCGTTGTGTTATTCTGCTGTTTCGTCGGTTGTACTCTCGAGCACTATATCCAAAAATGCAAGACTATATGTAAGTGTGTCGGCTTCGCTGGCGGTATCTGGAAGAGATGCGCGGAACAGCGCTTCGACATAGTCGCAATCTGTAGACGACTCGGTGTAATAATAATAGTTGAGTTGAGAGTCAAACGCGTATGCAATGCTCGAAATATTTTGCATTATTGCATTTATTGCTACAAAATTGTTTGTGAATTTTGAGAGAGTAACTTCTTTATTTTTCAATGTATTGATTTGTGGGGTGTTGTAATCTTCGAGCGAGAATGAATTTTTGTTAGCAAAATCAGTGGTAAACTCTTGCTCGGTGTATTTCTCAACTTTGCCTGTAAATTCGTTGATGACGCTATCTTCACTTTCGGATGATGTTGGAGTTATTGAATAGTCGACGTCGGCAAAAATTTTATTCTTTCCTTCAAGCACATAGCGGTACCCCATTGAGATGTTGATGTCATTATTTTTTGCCCAAAACAAGGTCAATAATTCTTGCATTGTGCTTGCTGATGTCCCTTGCTTGAGCATAACAACGACACTATAATAATTTTCTTCGGGCAAAACTAATGATTCATCATCGCCAATGTCCAACTGAATGTCGCAATCGTCCACACTATTTGCGGAAATATTGCGCGCGGAAATATTGCTTACTTGCGCTTGGTCATCTTTGATATTAAACAATTCTTTGGCTGAATAATCTTTGTATTCGATGCAGTGTACTTCTTGAAAATATATTGTGCCGTTGTCTGCGTCTAAAACAAAATTGTCGGTATTCTTGCTTATTTTTGCATTTATACTATCTAAAACTGACTGCTTAACTGTATTTTTTATATCTTTGGAATATTCGCCTGCATTTTCGTCTTTTTCGATGATGCTTGTGCCGACAATGTATTTTTCGACTACTTCGGCAAATTTTTCGACGGTGTTGTATTCAACATTTTTTGCGTCATAAAAATTTTCTTCAAAGCCGAGTTTGCCTTGGTAATTTAACCAATTTTCGTAATGAGTTAAAAATGCATTGTCGTCCACTGATTCTGGACTCTCGCTGTAAGTCGTTTCTGCAAACGTATGAGCTTCAAGCAATTTTAGCGCGAGATAGTTTGAATACTTTTGTAGATATTGGTTCAAAAATTCGCTTGTTGACATAGTTGTTATTTCGCTTGTGCCGATTGTATACTTAACTGAGCCGTCCGTTTGCACATTCCCCACAAATGAAATTTCTTTCATACTAAAGATATGATTCGGGATATATTCGGGGTTATCAATTTTGGTGCCCGTATCTGAGCCGTCATCGATTTTTTTCTGATTGACGATATTGTTGGGGTCATAGTATGGATTATCAATTGTAAAAGTGAATGTGGGGTTTGAGTTATTGAGATTGCACAAGAATGAATATACTTCGCTTGGAACTAGAGTTGTGAGTTCAAAGTCGATAGTTGTCATTGTATTGAAATCTATTTCTGTTCCATCTTGGTATTTATACACTGCTGTGCCGAGTAAATGATATGGATTTTCAACATATATTTCATTCGTCGTCGCGGTAATATTTGCATTGATTGCGTTCTTGTGTGATTTATAGTCGCCGTTGTCGGTAATAGTGAACGCGCTATACTTAATACTGCCATAGAAATTATTGTTCAAAACATAGTCATTTTCGATACCTAAGCCGTAATTTTTGACAAGGTCGGTCAAAATTAGGTGTGCGAGCGTGCGATATTGATTGGCATAATTGTAGAGCCACACAACGCGACTTATGTATGTTTCGTCGACGCCAAGTTCTGTATTTGATTCAATAAATTTCGCGAAGTCAATTGTGGCGTTTGTTTCTAAATATTCGCTGACGCGACTATATACTGCTTCAAACTTAGCGTCTTGCATAAGTTCAAGCGAATTGGCGGAACCATCATAGGCGACTTTGACTCCGAGCAAACTATCGTAATAAGATGTAGTGTCAATTATATCCTCGTCATCGTCAAATTTTGAGCCCCCTACGCGATCGCCGTTTGGATATACTACAATCCCGCCGTCGATTGTGGGGACACCACTGTCTGAACCCTCTTTGCTACTGCCAAAATCAGATAGCGAACAACCTGAAAAGGCAACTGCAATCGAAATTATTAACATTGTTATTATTGCCAATTTAATTTTGCTTCGCATTTTGCCTCCTACGCGCGGAAATATTCCCACCCTTTGTATATTAATTTTTTGCAATTACAGATTGTGTTTTGAATGTTTGAAAAATAGAAAAATTTATTTAATATTTATAAAGCGTATTTCAAATGCTTTTCAAAACATATTGCTTAATACTTATGTGCATTGATAGTATGTGCCTTTATTATTTCTAATTATACTCATTTCTTATAATAAAGTCAAGTAGTGGACACGACTACTTATGTTTGTTAGGTTGTACAGTAAATGTTGGGGTGGGTATAAAATATAAAAAAAGACATAGAGTGCACAAGCACATTCTATGTCAATTTGTGTCAACAACCGAGCATCATTCTTAAGCCAGTAATAATCGCACCAGTCGTTTTTGTTCCGTCAGTTGTTTCTTCTTTCGGTTCCGCAACATCCCCTATCCAATTTGCGATGTTGTCAGTGAACAATTGAAGAAGTAGTATTAGTGCAATCATTACTACTAGAGCAATAACTGCGTTGATTAGACGTTTCTTCGCTTCATCGCGTGCATCAGTTGTTTCTGCCCTTGCAAGCTTCACACCAAGCACGATAGCGTATATCATTCCCGCAGTACCCACAATAATTAAGATAGGCACTAATGCAGAAGCCAACACCTCAAGCACTGGATTCAAAAATGACCATTGTGATTTGTCGTCAATTTTTGTAACCATTAGTTGTGAAAACATTGTTAGTAGTTCTGACATTATTTTTCCTCCGTTTTTTTCAAAGATAGTCTTTGCATATTCAATAAAATTATGCAAAAATTATCTCCTTTGCCTATTATACCATTATTATTTGTCAAAAGCAAATAAATATTAGTATTTTTCGCATTTTCCACATTTCTTTATCCCCCTAGCAAAGACGGAAAATTGCATAACCCCTAGAAAAATCTAATAATTATCATTATTTGAAAAACAATAATTTATAATTACGATTTTATTTTAGCACATAAAAATTTTTTTTCCAAACATTTTCGACATATTTTTTAAAAAAAATTTTATAAATTATACACTAAAACATTCGGTAATATTATTTTTTTGTAAAACAACTGATATATTGTCGGCAAAGGAGGTATTTTTATGATTGAAATTATTGTAATCATTTATAATTTGTTTGCCGTATGCAAATGCAAATTAAACATAGGAATAATGCCTGTAGCAGTGCGCTTTCGCACCTTAGATTTTGCCGTCAACAGCATATGCAAGAATAAGGAAGCCTGCAACAAGCGTGCCGATTGCAAGTGCGACGCTAAAAATACCGACAAAAAGGTCTAACCATTTCAATTTTTTAGCGCGACGTCGCTCCTCAAGTTCAACCGCTTTTGCGTCCGCTTCAGAAGTGTCGCCATAAACCATATTTTCCAAAGACGCATTTTCAACTGTACCGTTCGTGCCTTTTGCTTTTTGAGCGTCAAGTTTTGCCTCTTTTTCCGCACGCTTTTTCTTTTTTTTGTCTGAAGCCTTTGCCAAAAAGCCTTCGAGTGTGCCAGTTATTGCACAAATAAATCCAAAAATTGCGTACACTAAACTATATTCAATTGCCGTAACCACCACTCCAAACGCAAGTAGCGTCACAAGAAACGCCGCAACGAAATTATCCCCGTTCCACAGCGTCATCGACCAATATTCCAACCCAAGCCCAATACCAATAAACAAAATTTGCGTCATAAGCGCAGTTACCCTGCCTAACGCGTTTTTGCTATAGTTGTAGCCGTCGCGAAAGTGCCTGTCGTGAAAAGAAAATAACCAACCCCAAAATCCTGACATAATTTTTCTCCTTTATATATGTAGCAACGCGCGTTCTATGCTTGTCGCACGCTACCTCACGATTACATTATAGCATATCTCATAAAATTATGGTAGTATTTTCAATATATTAATTTTGTCGTACAAAAGCAAAAAATATCTTGACTAAACACAAAAAAGGGCAATCTAAAGTATTGCCCGCGATGTTAAATTATTCTTGAATTTTTCATTAAACTACAACACTATATATACATTGCAAGTTTTTTTGTCAATTTTTTTCCCAGTTGGTGGCTTGGATGTTTTTTGAGTATGATTGTGCATAGGTATGCGATGGTGCTCTTTGTGGGGGTGGGGCGGGTTGTTGTGGAGCGGAATTTGGCAACAACTCTACTAAGATGACGTCTTTGCCTATTTTGCATATATTTTGGTAGGGGATAAAAATGTCGTTTTGCGGTTTGAAAAAACTGCGTTTGAGTCCTGGCACGACAAAGCCGAGAAGTTTGCCGTAGGTGTCGTCAAAAATCGCGTCGATGATATGCCCTAAATTTTTGCCGTCGACGATATTGACGACAACTTTTTGCCGAAGTTCTACAAAAGAAATTTCCATTTTTTCACCCCTTTATTTCTTTTGTTATACTCAAAGTATGTATATGCGGTAACTCTCCCTTTTGTTCATAGTGTTTTTGTGGCGCGGAAATTAAACGCGCTTTGCGATATTTTCACAAGGCGCGGTTTGATTAATTATAAATGTATTATTCAATTTCTTTTTTGTCGACTTTGGTCAAAACTATTGGCGCTTTGGCGAGTGCGACGGCGTCACGCAAGGTAAAGGCATTTTGTTTGATTGCGGTGCCGTTCTTGATTAGTGCCTTTATTTTTGATTTGTCTAGTTCAATGATATTATCACATTTTTGAGGGTTTGTGGTATATCTTCCGCAACCATAGTATTTGCAAACTTTTAGTTGTTTCTTGGTGGATAGAACATTGACATTATAGACAATCGGTTTCATAATTAGGTTTTTGAGCATTTTGGCGGTTTTCTTGCGTTTAAACTTCGGCATAACGTCCAAGCGCAAAATGCCGATGACTGAGAAAATTAGTCCGATTGATTCGCTTAATGTGTTGGTGTATGCGCTGACACAAAGATTGAACACGACAAGCAATACCCCTGAAGCAAAGTAACAAGCGCGCGTGATTGTCATATTCTTTTGCCAAGCGCCGTATGTTACGACAATTGCTTCGGCGATTGCAAACACGTCGTACCAACCGCTGTAGGTAAATATTGAATTTAAGCCAATTGCTAGCATAAATAGTAACATAACCCAAACGGGGCAATTTCTTTTGTTGTAGTCGTAGATTTGGAAAATGATGAGTTTTATTATGCCGATTATGCTCATTATCGCGCCAGTAACACTGCCAAGCAAAAAATAAACTGCGCTATTTAACAAATTTACAAATATGAGTAGTGTAATCAATGTTTTGCGCGCGCGTGCTTGCAAAGATGTGCAATAAATCACAAGCGAAACTAAGCCGACCGCTTGTGCGATGATGAATAATGTTAAATCCATATTTCTGTCCTACTTAAAATATTTAAAAAACGCTAAAATTATTATGGCAATGTGCTATTGTGGTTAAATGTCGCGCGAATTTACCACATAATATATTATTTTGGAACTCATCTTATTGCCACACCACATTTATTGTTATGTATAATAAAATTAACAAAACTCAATAGACTAAATTGCAAATTTGTGTATAATTTTATCTTTACAACGCAAAAAGGCGAGAAAACCCGCCTTGCAAATTATTTATTTTCATTTTCCTTGATTTTGTCAAGTTCGCTCTTTGGTTCAGCTTTCTTACTTGATTTGCTTTGCCCTTTCTTTTCCGCGGTCTTTGTCTTATTAGATGTTGCTTTTGTAGTTGTCTTTTTCTCTGCGGATGTCTTTTTTTGTGATTTCTTTGCGACATCTTTCTTTTCTTCTATGGTTTCGCTTTTTACGTCTTGGTCGTTAGGAACTAACTCGACGGCGCTCTTTTCTTGTGCGTCCACGTTGTCGGCGTCCTTTTTCTCCACGACGGGTGTTTCGATGTTATAAATTGCGAAAACGTCTACTGCCATATAAGAAATATTTTTTCCTTCACCTGTTTCTAGCAAGCAAATTTTGCCACTTGGCGTGTCCTTGATAGAGATAATTTTGCCATAAATTCCGCTGTATGTTTTGACCTTGTCGCCAACTTTCAGATTATTTGCAAAATCTTCTGCCATTTTTGCATCTTTCTTTCTACGAGATGCTGAAAAGATGAGCATAAACACCAAAAAGACGATAAGAATAATCAAAATGCCGTAATCTTGGAAAAAGCTCCCTTTCAATAATTGTCCAATCATAAATTAATTCCACCTTTTATTATACTTGCACTATTTTAACTAATCTAGTGCGCGATTGTTATTGATAATATATCACATTTTGCCGAAATAAACAAGCAAAATAACACCTAATTTTGTCATCTTTTGTCAGTTGTCAACAATAAAAATTATTCTTTGGGGGTATCTTGCGGTGTTGGAGGGGCGGGCGGGTGCGTTTTTGCGGTTTTGCGAGTGTCGATGAGTCGCACGACTTCGTATGCGCCGACCAAGAATACGATTGTTCCGATTTTGCCGATGAGTGAACCGACGAGCGTGCCGAGAAAATTGCCGAACATATCCGCCCCGATGATGTACATAATGCCAAAGTATATGGCGCTATTGATTGCGCTTGATATTAATACTGAAACGCCCATATTCAAAAAGCTAGCGACTTTATCACGCATTTTTTCATAGAGCCAAATGCCGAAAATGAGCGAAGCATATATTGCTAGCGCGCTGACTGCGTATGACACAAAGCCCCAAACGACGTCTTGCGCGATGCCGATTGTTCCCCACTTCGCAAAAAAGTCAAACAATGCTGTGAGCATAATGCCCGCCATTGACGAAAACATTATTGCTTTGGCAATCTTTTTGCCACAGTCCTTGCACGCGACCATAACGCAAAACACGAACAATATATAAATCACTGAATCGAACCCAAAGATGAGCCAACCTGCGTCGATACTATACGCATTGACATTGTAGACGTTAGACGAAACTGCGCCACCGATGCCGATGACGTAGAGCGCGTCTTTTCTAAAATAGTAGTAGCCGATGATGAAAATGACGGAGACGACGAGCGCCAAAACCGCTAAAAGATATGCCATAATTTTCCTTTTATGCTATTTTTATTATATTCACATTACATTAAAATTTATTGCGCTCGCAAAACTCGTCGTACAAATGCGCGTCAAAAATCGGCGCGAAACTAGAAATATCTTCAAGATTTGTTTGCGTGATGATGTTTTTGTTTAGTCCTAGCGCTATGCCAAACTTTCCATTAATTGCACAGCGAACACCTTCGACCCCATAGCGCATTGCTAAAATGCGGTCGGCGACTGTTGGACTGCCTCCGCGCTGGACATAGCCAAGTACGATGCCACGACTTTCGATACTGAGCTCATTCTCAAGGCGCGTTGCAACTTCGTGGACGTTCATCAATTTTTCCGCGACGACGACACACGGCGCGACGTTGCCGAGTTTGAGTTGCCCTTCGACAAGGTCGCGCAACTGCTCGTACGTTTTGTTGCGTTCACGCGTGATGACGACGTCCGCATTGCTGGCGACTGCTGAATGTAGGGCAATCATTCCGCAATGGCGCCCCATTGTTTCGATGACCGAGATGCGGTGGTTTGTCAACATCGTTTGGCGAATTATGTCGATAGCGTCGACTGCGTTGTTGACGGCGGTATCAAAGCCGATTGTGCGCTCGGTGTACCCTAAGTCGTTATCAATTGTACCTGGCAAGCCGATGACTTTTGCGCCGTCAAGCATAAAGGCGCGCAAACCTGCGTATGTTCCGTCTCCGCCGATGGCAATCAAACATTCAATGCCGAGTTTGTTTAAATTCTCAAGTGCCATTTTACGCCCGCCGATAGTTTCAAACGCTTTGCAACGCGATGTGCCAAGCACTGAACCACCAATGTTGTTGATGTTTGAGACAAACATTTTGTCAATCAAAAATATATCGCCCTCAATCAATCCTGCGTATCCGCGCCTAACGCCATAAAGTTCTATGCCATTAATTGCGCACGTTTGAAAAATCGTGTACAAGCACGCATTCATTGCGGGCGCGTCCCCACCACTCGTCAAAACCGCTATTTTTTTCATAATATTTTCCTTTAATAATATTTTTTTCATTTATTGCGAATAATTATAACACAAAAAGTGCTATTTTCAAAACAAAAAGACACCGCAAAATACTTTGCTCTGCGGTGTCAAATGTTTTTTTGGATAACAACACTATTTTTTTCATTTCAAGACGACATTGTTTTCGCCTAGTACGGCATAGAGTTCGGCTAGTAGGTTGTTTGATTTTTCAACTTTTTGCGCGATTTTGTATGCCTTGCCGTCGGCGGTGTTTTTGATTATGACTTCGCTTTTGCCTGGGCGGTCGTTCAAGATGTCAAAAACTTGTGCTTTAATTTTTGCGTCGTTTGTGTCGAATCGCAAATATAATGTTGGTATGATTTCGGGTGGTTTGACAATGCGGTTGTCAAGACGTCTTTGTGCTTCCGCCGTCCTGAGCGGTTCGATTGTTTCGACAACGACGGATGGCGCATTGCCGTCGCGCAAACTAATATGTCCTGTGAGTTTGACAATGTCTTCTTCTTTGAACATTCCTTTGACTTTTTCGTATTGTGCTGGGAATATTACAAAATCATATGTGCCGTATAAGTCTTCAGCGCGCCCTGAAATCATCTCGCGATTATTGCTTTTGGTCATACGCTTCTTGAATTCGGTTATAATTCCGCCGATGATAATTTTATCTCCGTCGCTAACCTTATACGTTGCTTCGTTGTCGTCGTCTTCATTTTCGCTAACACCCTCATTCTCGAGCGGTTTTAAATCGGCGGAAGTGTGCGTGAACTCTTGCATTTCGTATGCGTATTCGTCGAGTGGGTTGCCCGAAACATATGTACCTAAGACTTCTTTCTCAAATTTGAGTTTGAGTGGTAGTCGATATTCGTCAATATCGGGGTAGTCAAGGCGTTGCGCGACTTTATCGTCTGCAAGTATGCCGTCAAATAGACTCATTTGCCCTGTGGCGGAACTTTTTCTATCTCCGCGGACAATTAGCAATGCTTGCTCAAGGACGTTCATCAATTGATTGCGCGATTTGCCAAAGCAGTCCATTGCTCCTGACAAAATCAGTCCGTCCATTGTGCGGTGGTTGGCGACTTGCTCACCTGTGCGTTTCAAAAAGTCGAGTAGGTCGGTGAAATCTCCACCCTCTTCGCGTGCACGCATAATGTCTTTGACAACTGGCAAGCCGACATTCTTGATTGCGCAAAGTCCATAACGCAAGTTGCCATTCTCGACGCTAAAGTACGCTTTGGAGTGGTTTATGTCTGGTGGCAAAATTTCGATTTTTTGTTTTTTGGCAAATGCAGTGTATGTTTTGATTTCGTCAGAGTTGAAAATGCGGTTATTCAAAACTGACGCAAGGAACTCGACTTCGTGGTACGTGCGCAAATATGCCGTTTGGTACGCAAGATATGCGTATGCGGCGGCGTGAGATTTATTGAACGCGTAACTTGCGAAACTTTCCATTTCGGCAAAGACCTGCTCGGCGACTTCTTTTGGCACGCCGTGCGCGACGGCACCTGCTATACTCTTTTTGCCTGTTGGGTCGACCCAACCGTTGATGAATTTTTCCTTTTCGAGTGCCATTTTGTCTTTCTTTTTCTTAGACATAATACGGCGCACATTGTCCGCTTGCCCGAGTGAATACCCGCCCATATCTTGGAATATGCGCATAACCTGTTCTTGGTAGACGATACAGCCGTATGTTGCTTTCAGGGTGCTTTCCAAAATCGGGTGTGCGTAGACGACTTTGTCGGGGTTGTGCTTATTAAATACATAGCGCGGAATACTATCCATAGGGCCTGGGCGGTATAGTGAGATACCTGCGATGATATCTTCTAGACTTGTCGGCTTTAGCTCGCGCATAAAGTTCTTCATACCTTTACTTTCTAGTTGGAACACTGCGTCTGTATTCCCTGAACCGATGAGTTCATACACTTTTGGGTCGTCGTATTGACATTTGTCAAAACTTGCGTCGATGCCCTTATCTTCTTTGACGTATTCTATAGCAAGGTTGATATCCGTCAATGTTCTAAGTCCCAAAAAGTCCATTTTTAGTAGTCCTAGCGACTCAAGTTCTATCATATCGACTTGCGTTGTGATGTCATCGCCATTGCGGGCGCACGCGACAAATTCGTCGATGCGGTCGGGCGCAATCAATACGCCTGCTGCGTGCATACTTGTTTGACGTGGGCAACCCTCTAATTTGATTGCTAGGTCTACAATCCTTTTGATTTCGGGGTCATTCTCGTAAATTGTTTTTAGTTCTGGAATGATATATTTGTCATTTTCAGGTTTGCCCGTCAAACCGAAATAGTGGCGCAAAATTGGCGGGTGCGCAATGCCGTCAGGAAGTTTGGCGGGAATAAGCTTTGTCAATTTGTCGACTTGCGAATAGGGCATTCCCAGCACGCGCGCGACGTCGCGAATGGCGTTCTTTGCTGCCATTGTGCCGAATGTTACGATAAATGAGACATTATTCTCCCCATACTTTCGCTTACAGTAGTCGCATACTTCAAGTCTACGGTCAACGGAAAAGTCGACGTCAAAGTCGGGCATTGAAACACGCTCTTTGTTGATAAATCTTTCAAATAGCAAGTCATATCGCAATGGTTCAATTTGTGTGATTCCTATTGCATACGCGACGATTGAACCTGCGCCCGAACCACGCCCTGGTCCTACCCCAATGCCGTTTTCACGCGCAAAGTTGACGTAATCCCAAACGACCAAAAAGTATTCGACAAAGCCTTGAGTGTGGATTGTTTCGAGTTCCATTTCAGCGCGCTCGCGAATTTTAGGTGTGATTTCGCCGTATTTTTCCTTGAGTCCCTTTTCAGTCAAGAAACGCAAATATTCGTATGGCTCCATACCATTTTCTGGCACGTATTTGGGAATAAAGTTTTCATTTGCGGGCAACACATATTTAGGGTCAATATTTGGAATATCTGAATGTGCTTTTGAGCGGATGACGACGTCGCATTTGTCGGCGATTTCGAGAGTTGTCTTTAGCGCGTCTTCAAAATTTGGTAGTGCTTCGAGCATTTGTTCATAAGTTTTGAAATAAAATTCGTGTTCAGGCATACGCATACGGTTTTGGTCTTCCATTTGTTTGCCAGTTTGCACGCATAGCAAGACATCTTGCGTTTCCCAGTCGTCCTTTGTAACATAGTGGACGTCATTTGTCGCGACAAGTTTGATTCCTGTCTCTTTACTTATTCGTGCAAGTCCTTTGTTGACAATTTGCTGTTCCGAAATGCCGTGATTTTGGATTTCTAGGTAAAAATCGCCATCGTCGAACATATCTTTCATCATCAACGCAACTTCTTTCGCTTCGTCGTATTTATCTTTGATAAGCAATTGTGGGATGTGCCCTGCAAGGCACGCGGAAAGACAAATCAACCCTTTGGAGTGTTCTTTCAAACATTTGTAGTCAATGCGCGGTTTGTAATAAAAGCCGTCAATGAATGCGGTTGAATTCAATTTGATTAAGTTCTTGTACCCCTCATTATTCTTTGCAAGCAAAATAAGATGATAGTACTTTGATTTATTGACTTTGTCAAATCTATCTTCGCAAAGATAAAACTCCGTCCCCAAGATTGGTTTGACTCCTGTTGCCAAACACTTCTTGTAAAACTTTAGCGCGCCATACATATTGCCGTGGTCGGTCATTGCGACGGCGGGATACCCACGCTCTTTTGCAAGGTCAACAATTTGGTCGATTCGCGCTATGCCGTCAAGCAAACTGTATTCGGTGTGTAAGTGCAAATGAACAAATGGTTTTGTCTTTGGATTTTTGTCAACATCTGCATCCACATTTTGTGAATTTTTATCTTTTTCAAAATTAGAGTTGTCCACATTTTGTGTGGGATTGTTGACAATTTTTGCAGTATTAGCGCTGTTTTGTGCGTGAATATTGCAATTTTCGACATTTTTTACGTCTGTTGAAGTTTTTGTAATATTTTGATTTTCTTCATTATTCACATTGTTCGATTCGTTAATTTTTCCACTTTCCACATTATTTTGTTCATTAATACTTGCAGATAAGTTTGATGTAATTGAATAGTTGCATTCAAAACTCTCAAGGCTGGGCGCAAATTCATTTTTTTCTTCTACTTTTTCATTTTGCTCACTCACATTTTGTTCGTCTAGTTGTTGTTTAACTTTAGCGAACTCAATATCGTCGCTTAAATCTTGTATGTTGTCCCCTTTAAATATTTCGTCCATTATATCTCCTTTATTTCATCTGCAATTTGGATAATTTTTCTAAATCTATGGTTTATTCCGCTTTTAGATAAAGGCGGATTTGTAAGTTTGACAAGTTCATCAAATGATGCCTCGGGATTGGCAAGTCGCAACAAGCACAGGTCCTGCAAGTGGTCGGGCAAGCTTTCGATGCCGATTGTTTGATTTATTTTACTGATTGCGTCGAGTTGTTTCATTGAAGCGTCGACTGATTTTGAAATGTTTGCACACGCGCAATTGAGTTGCCGATTTAAGTTGTTGCGCACTTGACGTATAGCAAGTTCATTTTGCAAAACTAAAACCGCATTACTAGCCCCAACTAGCGCTAGTAGGTCGCTGATAACTTCGATTTCTTTAATATAGCACACCACATTGTATTTTCGCAAAGTTGTTTTTAGCGATATTCCTTGTTCGCTCATTATATGTGTGAAATCATTTGCATAAGTTTGATTGTCAAAGACGAACTCCAAGTGATAGCCCCCACGATGTTTTTTGACGCTGTCTATTTCGTCGATTGTGATATTTGCGCTCGCACAACCCAAAAACGCGCCACGTATATACGCGCGTTGTGTGATTTCATCATATACGACAAAGCGAGAAATGCCATTTATTTGCTCCCAACCGTCAAATTGGTTGCGTCTTATGACATAGCAATTCGTAAGCACTTTTGTTGCAAGCTTGTCTGTAATCACAATTGTGTAGCGATTGCTTTCTTTCCTAATCGTGTCGCAAGCGGTTGTATACTCAACATTTTCATTGAAAACCGAAAAAATGAGTGTTTGTATGCGCTCAATTACGGGCAAAATTTCAGTCGATAGGCGAAGCTTATAGCTATCCCCACCCTTTTCTAATTGCCCACATGTCTTAATTAATGCTGACATTTCGGCGATATTTTCGAACGTACTACCTATTGGTTGCAGTGCAATCTCTTTCTTTGCTTTTACTGAAAATGACATAATTTTTTCTCCAATTTTTGGTGTTCATTATAAAATTGATTTATTCAAGTTGACAATGCGTTCAAGCGGAATACCGTGCGTTTTGGCAAACTCAATCGGGAGCGCGACGTCCCCGACCCTTTCGCTTATGTGCGCGTCCGAATTGACAACAAAGTCGACTCCTACTTCGAGCATATCATCAACTTCTTGTTGTGAGAACAAAACGCGCTTGCCGTTAAGTTCAATTTTAGTCCCGCGCTCAAGACAAAGTTTAGCTATTTCTTTGCAATCGACTAAAACACCATAATTTAGGTGATTGACAAATTTGAGCGGATACCTATCTATACAACGCAAATAGGCGAGTGTGTTCTTCTCAATCTTCGCCTTGCCAGGTCTGAAAATTAGGTTCATTAGTGTAAAACTCCACCACGTCGCAAAGTCTTCATTTGAAGCGGTTTTGTGGAACCCCATTTGCATAAAGTCAAGGTCATCAATATATGCGTCCGTATCAAGCAACCCCGAATACCCCATAATATTCCCCTCGAGTGAGTGGTAAATTTTGATTTGCGGATATTTCTCGCGATAAAGTTCGACCATACGTTTCTGCACTTGGAAATTAGTGAGAGTTATGCCGTGTGCCCTGTGCCGAAAGGCGTGGTCGGTTACAGCGTATTCCTTAAGTCCGATTGCAATTGCGTGCTGTATGTTCTCCTCAAGTGTACTTATTCCGTCGCTAAAGACCGTATGCGTGTGATAGTCGCCATATGGAACAATTATTTCCCTTTTTTCTTCCATTTTCTCAATGTCGGATTCGAGTACCAAACTTTGTTTTGTAGTTTGCGAATCGCGCGACGCGGTTTTAAAAGATTTGCTTGCACAAGATTTAGAGGTTAGGTTTATTCCGTCTGTAAATGTTGGGGCGCTTGCCACAACAGCATTACTACGCTTATTTTCCTGCTTGTCCGCTGAACTTGCGGAGATTTGTTCCGCTATTTCATCATTTGTAAGTGCAGTAGTGTTTGTTGCAAGGGTGGGTTCACTTGCTATTGACTTTTTGAATAGTCGTCCCCCGCCAATATATGTTCCGCCGTCGCCAAGCCTTTGACAAGCACGCTGGCTTTGTTCTATTGCGTCGCGCTTGGTGCCCGAACTTTTATTTTTTTTCATTACAATCTCCTAAAAATTTCAACTCATATTGTAGCATAATATTAGAAATTTTGCAAATGTAGTTTTGTAGAAATTTTAAAAGTTTCAAAATATCTTCGCTTGTTGCGTTGGAATAATTCACGATGTAGCCAGCGTGAATATTTGACACCTGCGCTCCGCCGAGCGAAAGCCCTTTGAAACCGTGCTTATCAAAAAATGCGCTCGGTATAAAATCGCCGTTGCGTTTGAATACACTCCCAAGACTTGGATAGCCGACGCTTTGCGTTTGACGGCGACGGCGAGTATTTTCCGCACAACGCTTTTTGATGTCGTTTTTGCACTCGCGCCTTAATACAAATTCAACACCAATTACAAACTCATAATCTGCAATATTAGTTTTGCGATATTCAAATTTTAAAAATTCACAGACTGCATTTTTCAATCTTTTTTGCGAAATTTTGATGTTTTTCGTGTTTTTTTTGTGTTTTTTAGTTAAAAAATTAAAATCTTTGATAAAATTTTCATTGTATTTATAATATATGGACAATGTGTTTAAATTGAAAATCAGCACGCGCGAAACAATATCCGCCATTTGTCCGCCAAATGCGCCCGCGTTCATTTTAACTGCTCCGCCACAACTCGCGGGGATACCGCACGCAAATTCTAGCCCTTGATAACTAAGGTCGCAAGCACGCTTTGAAAGTAGTGGTAAGAGTGTGCCACATTCTGCAAAAACCGATAGCGTTGCATTTTTGATTAGTCCGTCTTTTGCAAAAATTCTATTTGTCCCTTTGACACTTTGGCAATTTTCTCTACTTTGAACAGAATTGATATAAAAATTCGTTTTGTTTCGCACTTTACGGGCGGGTTTATAGGAAATTACGCGTTGAGTAATTCGGTTCATATTTTTTGTACAGATGACGACGCCGTCAAACCCACTTGAACTACACAATGTGTTTGAGCCATTACCCAAAATGTAGTAAGGAAAATTTTGCACGCGGGCACACTCAAAGACGCGCAAAAACGCCTCAAAACTTTTTGGCAATGCGACAAAACTTGCAACTCCACCCACACGCATTGTTGAATATTTATCTAACTTTTCATTCGGCAAAATCGTCAAATCGTCATTTTCTAGCGCTTTTATTGCTCCAATTATAGGGGTTTTTCCACTACTTGCAATGCAAAAGGGAGTGCTATTCATTGCTACGCTTTTTGCATTTTTTACATTGTTGTCACTTTTTTGCATTATTTCCTCTCAACAAAAAATACTTTATACAGCAAGGTACTATATAAAGTATTATATGAAATAATTTTGTTAGATGTATTTTAATTCAAATTTGATAACAATCAATCCGTTTTTACAACCTTTTTTGGTGCAATTTTGTCCGCTTTTCTAACCATTTTTTGACGATTTTTGCCACTTTTCCAACTTTTTTAGGGTGTATTTTGTCCGCTTTTCCAACTCAAGAGTTCAAAACTATCCATTTAAAAATCTTTTCATTTACCTTATAATTTTAAAAAGAGATATAGATTGTACGCGAGTTATTTCTTATATCACTTGTTTTTTAACTTTTAATAATACTTGCAATTTATGCAATCATATGTGTAATAGAGAATTCATATAATGGTATATGAATAAATCAATTGTAAGGGTTGTTTTGTCGGTTGCGGTATTTGCTTTGACTATTTGCGTGTTGCCGTTTTGGTTTAGGCATTACGACGTGTATGTCCCACGGAGCGAAAGCGCGGACTCCACATTTTTGAAACTTTGGCACATTGACAGTTTTGAGGGGGGAAGCGGGAATCGCGCGGAGTATTTAAATCGTATCGCGGTCAAATATCACGCAAAAAACTCTAGTTGTTTTGTCGTTGTGCAAACTTTGAGTGAGTGTGAAGCTATAAATGCGATAAATGCGGGAATTTTACCTGATTTGATTTCTTTTTCACACCACATTGCAAATAATTTTTGTGATAAATTGCAAAAACTTGATATCAAAAGTCCTGCTCGCGCGGAGATACAAAAGTTCGCTCAAAAAGATGGCAAAAATTACGCTATACCTTGGGTTATGTCGGGGTATTGCTTGATTGGGAATTCAGCCGTTGATGAGCGAGTTTTGGCTCAACTATCTGCAGACACTGCGTATTCATTTGGCAAAGAATATGGAAAAGGCGCTAAGTTCGCCTACACTGCGGGACTAAAAAATAGTTACGCACAAGTTGCAATGTTGGAAAACTCGACCGCGCGCGCAAATCTCAAGACTTGCGACCCGCAAATGTTCGACAAAACATCATTTGAAGCATATAGCGGTTTTATCGACGGCAATTCCGCTGTTCTGCTTGGCTCAGCGCGTGATTTTTATCGTGTGCAGAACCGAGAAAAACTTGGGGCTATGCAAGAGTGTGCGTATGTGCCACTGCAAAAATTTTCTGACCTTATACAGTACGTCGGCATTTTGAACCCACAGCAATCGGCGCAAAGTGAAAATTTCATTTCTTTTTTGCTAAATGATGAAAATCAACGCGCGCTCGCAAACATTGGCTTGTTTTCCACAACTAACCTTGAAATTTATACTGATAGTGAATATGTGAGATTTGAAAAAGCATTGCAAACAATTACAAAAAGTATCAGCATTTTTGCGACATCTGAAGAAAAACTAACGTTATACAAAAAGGCAATCAACGCGATTTGCTAAAATAACGCAATTGTGGTATAATAACGAAAAGGTGCGATATGGATAGCAAAATAATGAAAAGGATAAAAGAAAAATTGCATAAATTGCCAATCACAAGTGGTGTGTACTTGATGAAAGACATTGATGGGCACATCATTTATGTGGGCAAGGCAAAAAATTTGAAGCGCAGAGTCAGTTCCTATTTCCTTAACACGGAAAAAACGGTCAAAACTGATGCGCTTGTTTCACACATATATGATTTTGATTACATTCTCACGCCGTCAGAACTTGACGCTTTAGCCCTTGAAAGCACGCTAATCAAAAAGCACCAACCTTTTTATAATATTTTATTGAAAGACGGCAAGGCATATCCGTATATTCGCATAAATACAAAGGAAGATTACCCTGCTGTCGAAATTGTGCGCAAAGTCAAAAAGGACGGCGCAAAGTACTTTGGCCCGTATTTTGCGGGAATTAGCGCGACTGAATTACTAAAAACAATACGGCTAGCTTTCCCACTGCGCCAATGCAAACTCAATATGAAATCAAAACAAAAGCGAGAGTGTCTAAACTACTCATTGGGGCTTTGTCTTGCTCCTTGCACGCGCAGAGTTACCCCCGAAGAATACCACAAAACACTTAATGATTGTATTGACTTTCTAAAGGGTAAAGACAGCAAGGTTGAGAAAATTTTGACGCAAAAAATGCTCAAAGCAAGCGAAATGGAACAGTTTGAGAGCGCGATTTTGTTTCGCGATCGTTTGCAAATGGTAGCGAAACTTAAGAGTAAAATCATTATGCAACTTGGCTCAACTGATGAATTTGATGCAATTAGTTTTGTTACAAATGGCGAAAACTCTGCAATCGCAATTTCCGTTGTGCGTGGTGGGAAAATGGTTGGGTGTGAAACGCACACAATTTTTGACCACAACTTGACAAGCAGTGAAGCAATCACGAGTTTTTCAGTTCAGTATTACGGAATGAGTGGAATTGTGCCGTCACAAATACTTGTGCCGACGGACTTTGAAGACGGCAAGCTTTTACAACAATATCTTGAGAACCTTTGTGGGCATAAGGTCAAAATTATCCAGCCACAAATCGGCACAAAGGCGCAAATTCTCAAAAACAACTTGCAAAATGCCTTTGAACAACTCGAAAAACAAGTTGACCGCGACAAATATTTGCACGACTTCACTTTGGGCGCGTGTGAACAATTGAAAGAAAAGCTGAATCTTTGCAAAATACCGCACAAAATTGAGGGCTACGACATTTCAAACATCAGCGGGACTAACAAAGTCGCTAGTATGGTCGTGTTCATCGACGGACAACCGAACAAAAAGCTATATCGTAAATTTATAATCAAGACCGTTGACGGCGCCGATGACTTCGCTTCTATGGCGGAAGTTTTGCGCAGGCGACTATCAGACGCGCTCACAAAAAAAGACGAGAGTTTTGCCGAACTCCCTGACCTTATTGTTGTGGACGGGGGCAAGGGGCAACTCAGCAGTGCGTGCGCTATTTTAGATGAATTTCCCTTCAATATTGACATTATCGCACTTGCAAAACAAGAGGAAGAGGTTTTTCGTCGCAATGAGAGCGAACCACGCATTCTAACGCGTTCAAGTTTTGCTCTTCGCTTACTCCAGCGTGTGCGCGATGAGAGCCACCGCTTCGCAATTACTTTCCACCGCAACAAACGGCAAAAGATAACTAGCGTGCTACAAAATATTGACAAGGTTGGCGCAAAGACTGCGCGCGCGCTTTTACTGCACTTTAAAAGTCTTGACAATATTGCTAATGCGTCGCTTGCTGAACTTGAAACGGTTGTGCGCAAAGACCAAGCTCGCGCAATATACAACGCTTATCACGTTGATAAAAAATAATTAATATTCATTTATCTTGTATCTTGCAAAAAGCACATCAAAAATTAAATTTTGATGTGCTTTTTATTAAAAATTTTGTATTTAATTTTTATTCTACTCTAGTTATAACAGATTTTGCTGTTTGTTCTGAAGCAAGCAGTTTATCAGTTTCAGCCATTCTCACATAGACTGTGTGCAGGGTGTTCGCCGTAAGTCCTGTGAATTCTCTTTGGCTCCCCCATTCTCCGTCGTCAAGTTTGTATTCGGCGCCCGTGATTTCTGCGACTGTGATGCTTGTTTCCGTCGTCGTTATGTCTAATATTGTATCGCTAATTGCGGTTTGCGTGCCCATAACTTTGATTGATTCTACAACTGTTATTTCACTAGCATAATATTCGTCGCTTTCCTTGAGTCGAACCGATAATTTATATGTCGAACCATTATCTAGGTCGCCAAAGAAATTACTATCTTGCCATTCGCGTTCATTAAGTTTGTACTCGGCGCCTCCAATTGGCGTAACTACAATCATACGATTTAACGCGGTGTATGTGATGTCGGTCGTCTTTGGTGCATCCACATTTCGCTTTTCGACAATAATTTTCAACGCGACATCTTTACCTTTGAATGAAAACACGACTTGGGTGTCGGTTACTTTCAATCCTTTTTTATAAAGATTGTATGTGTATCCCTCATTCTTGGGGTCGTTGTTGTCCGCAAATTTAATCGCTTCTGATGTGCCGTCTTTGTATGCGACTGTAATAATCATACCTGTGGTGTCAAACTTCTCGCCCGCAAGGTATGTTGTTTTGATTGGATTTGTCGTGATTGTAACGCTTTTGATTTTGTCTTCATTACACCCCGCCAAAATAGCAATTGTTGCGACTAAAAGCATAACAGCAAGGCAAACTACTAAAAATTTTTTCATAACAACATTTGTTTCCATATTTCTCTCCTTAATACATATAATTATTAATTTACTTGCATATATAAATAAAAATTATTTATTTGTTGCTAATATACCACACTTGCTTTTTTTTGTCAAATGTTTTTATCGCAAAATATTTTTAATCAAAAATTTGACATTTTTAATAAAAATGAAACAATCATTACTATTAAAGAAAATATTTTTTGTAACATAATCTTTATTCTTCAAATACAAAAAGGGTGCAAATTTTTCATTTTTAATAAATTTGCGCCCTTTTTATTAACTATAGCAACACTAATTAGATACAAAATTATTACATTACACAAGGTTACTTGAAAATAAACTATTGTTGCTATTGCAACGATTGGTCGAATTGATACCATACGCACCAAGTGCAAGTAGCAAAAGCAAAATGAAGTTTGTGTTTGTGAACAAGTCGATATTACTACTCGTAACAAATATCGAAAGTAATATTGCAAGTAAAATTAAGATTTGATAGTCCATAGAAAAGCCTCCAATTTTACATTATATATGCGCTTTCACAAATAAATGTTAATATCAAGACTTCAATAAGTGCTCTATACCCGACAACATAAGGTCATTGATTATAAAATTAGATGCGCTGTACAAAATAATTTTTCCTTCTCTGCGTGAATTGACAAGTTTTTGACTTTTCAAAAGTTTGAGTTGGTGCGAAAGTGTGGTTTGATTTATTTTCAAGATGTTAGAAAGGTCGCTCACACACATTTCCGACAGTGCAAGCGCAGACAAAATGCGTATGCGCGATGTGTCGGAAAATACTGCAAAAAAATCGGCCAGTTGTTGCAATATATTGCCGTCTGGCAAATAAAAACCTAATTCATTGACTGTTTGTTCATCAGCTTTTAGTAACTTATATTGTGCTTCCATTGATTTCTCCTTACTTATAGAAATTGTACAACACATTGCAAAATTTGCATAGTATTTTGTCGCGATTTTTTTGTCATATTCACACTTGTTTTGTCGAATTTTGTCGAAAATATGAATTATTTCATATAATAAACATTTTTTATCAAAAATTACAACATTTCGCTTATATTTTCACTAATAAAGTCAAGCCCATCAAAATAACATAAAAAGAGCGCAAATTATTTAACTTTGCGCACTCTCTCATATGTTTTGTCAATGCCATATTGAAATAAATTTTCAAAAATAGTGTTATTCTCTTCTCCACGTAATTCAGTATATGCGGAAATCAACTTTTGTTTTATGTCATCATATATAAGATTAAGCTCATCAGCTTTATTTAATAGCAGTTCTTTTTTAGTTGGATAATTCCCTAGTTTTTGGACAATTGCGTTGAATCTCTTTTTCTTGCGGTCGTTTTCATAATCGTCGACGGCATCCATAAAATAAACAAATCTCCCAAGTTCAAAAAATAATTGCTTTAGGAGTGGTGCCCCACAGTTCTCTGCCATACTCATAAGTATATTCCCCGAAATATCCATTAAATCAAACAGTGCATTGTCTTTGCACGCGCGTTCACATTCTTGTGTTTGCTCTAAACAAATCTCAAGCGTGTCTTTGAAATTCGGCAAAATATCCATTGCTTTATGCGCAGTTTTTTTATAAAAATTCCTGAGCATTCTCTTTGTTGCACTATTTTTTTCGTCCTTGCAATCATCAAGTATTTTGAAATACGAAATCAAAACAGTGGCGCTTGCAATTTTCCTTGTCAATTCATCGTCCATATATGCGATTCGGCGCTTACTGAATGGGTGTAAAAAACATCTTTGCTTCTTCATTTCTATTTCGCTTTCGCCCGCGCTCACAATCAACATATACGCATATGTGCAATCCATATTTGTAAAGGCGCGCGCAAAATTCCCAAACGTGTGCTTGAGCGACATACAAAGCCCGCAATAGAAAGAACCTACTATATCGCGCTCAGTGGGCGTCAATTTCTCTTCATCACACGAAACATATCCAAACATTTTTTTCTCCTTTTCTTTAACTTTTATCGCTATTATATTGATAAATGTAATGGAAAAGCACCTTTTGTCCCAAAGGGCTAGCAACTATTCGCTTTTGTGGAGTTGTTCCTCAATAGATGCCTTGGTAAGTGCGTCGATGATTTCATCAAGGTCGCCTTCCATAACAAGTGGCAAATTGTATAGCGTCAAATTGATGCGGTGGTCAGTAACTCGCCCTTGTGGAAAATTGTATGTACGAATGCGCTCACTGCGGTCGCCTGTTCCGACTTGACATTTGCGTTTGTTTGCGTATTCAGCATCCGCTTGCGCCTTATAAAAATCATAAAGTTTGCTTTTTAAAATACGCATTGCCTTTTCGCGATTTTGAATCTGCGAGCGTTCATCTTGGCAAGTAACAATCATTCCAGTTGGCAAGTGGACTATGCGAACTGCCGAGTCTGTCGTGTTGACTGACTGTCCACCTGCACCCGAACTACGACACACATCGATACGCAAATCTTTCTCTTCAATGACGACATCGACATCTTCATTCTCTGGCAAGACTGCTACGGTAACTGTCGACGTATGGACACGTCCGCCTGACTCGGTTTCTGGCACACGCTGAACCCTATGCACTCCGCTTTCGTATTTAAATTTAGAATACACCCCTTTGCCGTTGATAGTGCATATGACTTCTTTGACACCTCCAACTTCAGTTGGCGAAATGCTCACAATGGACATTTTAAACTTATGGCTTTCGGCGTATTTTTGATACATACGCAACAATTCGCCTGCGAACAAACTTGCTTCGTCCCCACCTGCACCACCACGAATTTCGAGAATAACATTCTTTTCGTCGTCTTCATCCTTGTCGATAAGCGCAATTTCAATCTCTTTCAAAAGTTCATCGTATTTTTGGCGATCTAATTCTAGTTCTTCTTCCGCCATTTGTCTGACTTCTATGTCTGTTTCAACCTTCAAAATTTCCTTTGCATCATCAATTGCTTTTTCTAATTCTATTTTGCTATTGTTAAGTCTAACATATTCACTCAAATTCGATTGTTCTTTCGCAAGTTTTTCGTATGCACGCCTATCAAGGTTTGCGCCATTTATTAATTCATCATTTATTTCGTTATATCTTTTTACGTAACTTTCTAATTTATCCATATTATTCCTTTTATTGTTTGTTCTGCTATTATACACTATTTCCCCACATTTTGTCAACGGGGATAGCGCTGACAAAATGCAAAAACAAATTGTTAAATTTTAGTCAATATTTTTATAATGTTAAATTTCTACGAAAAAATAGTAAAAAATTAGCATTTTGACGTATTTTTAGTTGATTTTAATCTTTTTTGGTTGCAAAAACAACACGAGTAATGCCCGCAAGGTCTTTGCGAGATGATATATTCACAAAGTTAGGAGAAAGAAGCGCGCTCACATCACCGCATTGACCTTTGCCGATTTCTAAAAAAATTTTACCTTTTGGGGATAGATATTGGGGCGCATCTTTTGCTATTTTGCAGTAAAAATCGAGCCCGTCATTTCCCCCATCGAGAGCTAATATTGGGTCAAAATTTGAGACATCTAGCGTTGGTATTTCACTTGATTTTATGTATGGGGGATTCGACACAATTATATCAAATGTTTGCTTGCCGAGTTCATCAAATAAATTGGATTTCAAAAAATGTACCTTTGCCTTTAAATTGTCAGCATTTTTACGTGCCATTTGCAAAGCATTTTCATTAATGTCGATTGCAGTAACTTGTGCATTTGTAAGTCTTGCTAGCGTAATTGCGATACATCCGCTACCTGTGCAAAGGTCAAGAACTTTGAGCGGGCGCGCACTGCTATTTATTTCCTTTATGACGCATTCTGCCAAAACTTCGGTATCAAATCGCGGAATCAAAGTGTCATCGTTGATTTCGAACTCAAAGCCATAAAAATTTGCGTGCCCAAAAATGCGTTGTATTGGTTCGCCTTGCAAGCGCTTTTGGGCATATTCTTGAACTTGTTGCAAATCTTTCGATGTGATGTATTTGATTGATTTTAGTTCCGCGCGATTACACTTCAACACTTCGCAAAAAATCCAATCAGCATCGCTCTCGTCGATATCTTTTTTAAAAAACTGCTCGCGAATTTTTTGCCATTCACAAATCAAATTATGAACTAGATAATTTTTGTTATCATTCATCTTTAAAACCCCTTTTTACACAACTTTTGTGCTTTTTTTGTGCTTTTATACTTAATTTACATTACAAATGTGACAAAATGACTATATATCAAAAAATTTAACTTGCGCACAAAATTAAAGTAAATACAAACGAAAAGTGCATAGCAACTGCTATGCACTCAACCAATACATATAATTAATCAAGATTAAATTTCTTCTTGAATTGTTCAACGCGCCCAGTTGTGTCGACAATTTTCTTGTTCCCAGTATAGTGTGGGTGGCATTTGCTACAAATATCCACTTTCAAAGTGTCCCCATTAGCAGTAGACCTTGTTTTGAAAGTTTCACCACAAGAAGCGCAAACAACTGTAACTTCGTGATAGTTTGGGTGAATTTCCTTATTCATATTAATCTCCTTATCAAATAACATTATGTTTTTATATTTTACACTATTTTAAACCCTTTGTCAAGCACTTTTGCAAACTTGCTCATTTTTTAGGGCGTGGCGGGAGCTTTGGCGATGGTGCCTTTGTTGGACACTTTGGCGCTCTGTTGCGCTCTAGCGAAATCTCCGCAAGGTCCTTATCTGAAATTCCACCATCGATGTCTAATTGTGTATCGCTAGTGTTTAAAACACCTTTGTTAGCAACATAAGCGTCAACATCAATATCATTTTTGTCTTTTTTAAACTTTTTAACACTAGAATTTGCAAATTTATCGTTTAAAATTCCGCGTTCTTCATACTTTTCGCGTCTTCTATCTTCCTTTACATTTTTTTGTTCCATTCGCTTAAGTTCTTTTTGTTCTTTCTTCAACTCTTTTTCTTTTGCTTTTTCTTCTTTAGAACGCTCTTTATCGGCAATTTTAGCAAGTTTTTCATTTTCGGCATCAGTTCTTTGTTGTTCTTTCGAGTTCTCTTTCTCTATCTTGGAGCGCTCTCTTTCCTCAACCGACCTATTTTTTCTTTCCTGTCTATCAAGTTTGTCATTTTCTTTAAACATATTGCGCTGTTGTCTTTCAGCAAGTTTAATTTCTTTACGACTGAGTTTTGTATTACCATCCATAATTTCTTCAAATTCTTCGTCGTATAGACGTTGTTTGCGACGTCTTTCAATCAACCACGAAATCCCAACATAGGCGAATATAAGTCCTGCAACGCCAAGAAAAATTATCCATATAAATTTTATTATGTCAAATTCTCGCGCTACTACAAAATATACGGGTATAAATTGAGATTTTTCATCGTCAGTCATCGCAATTTTGTTGCCGTTGCTATCAACTTTTTCAAAAACTATATAATATGTTCCGTTCTTACATTTCTTAAATCTATTTTCTTGGAAATTTGAATGCGAAAACTTTTGCAATGTCGTCTCTGATATTTCTGAAATTTTATAAGTTCTACTACTATAATATACAACAACGCGTAAATTTTCATAGTGTATGCCTGTTCCGCCATAATAAATTTTTGGCTCGTATGTGTACTTGTTGTTATTAATTGCATTTTGAAGCCCCAAAACCACGCAATTTGCATACATCCCTGATTCTAGTTCTTCTCTGGAATTCCCATTTGAAAAGTCAATGCGGTTGTTATTGAGATTGACAAGTCCTAACTCATTGCACGTCGAAAGCAATGTCATCACTGTGTCCACACTTGTAATGCGGTTATTCGAAAGATTAATTTCTTGTAAATTTTTTGTTCCTGAAATGTTGACACTTACAAGCATATTGTCGCAAAAATTTATTTTAGTAAATGGAACATTGCTTATTCTGACTGATGAAAGCACTCCGTGCGAAAGGTCAAGTGTGTCAGTGCCAAATTGTGCACGCGCTAACCCCACAAGTGTCAAACTTCTAATCCCTGTCATTTTGCTTGGTAAATAAATTCTTGGCGTTTGTCCAAGGTTTGACAAAGAAAGCGCGGTTAAATTGTTGAGATAACTCAAATCAAGCATAGTCAAGTTCAGTTTATCTTCAAGCGAAAAACTATATACGCTTAAACACTCAGAAACCGTTACTTTTTCAAGTGTAGAAATTTCTTTTAAACTAACAAGACTTTCACTAACAAGAGAGGAGCATCCAACAATTTCTAATGTAGTCAATTTTTGACATTCAGCAAAGTCAAGCGCAACTAAATTATTGCAATTGTATACTATAAAATTTTTTAGTTCTGTACAACTCAAAATAAGTGAATTCAATTTGCTTTTACCTGAAATATTAAATGAATCAAGTGCTGTGTTTTTGATACTAATTGTTTCAATTCCGTCACAATATTGTGGCGTGAAAGTTTTTAATTTTTCAAGATTTATCAATTCAATTTGTTTTAAGTTGCTGGAGTTCGAAATTTCAAACTGATACAATTTTGGCAAGGTGTCAAGTTTGACACTAGATAAATATGTTGAACCCAAGAATAAAATTTCGAGTTTCTCAAAATTTTGAAAGTCTATGTGTTGAACCCCTGTGCTACTTAAATCTAAGTATTGCAACTTTGAATATGAACTAATGTTATCAAAAATTGCATTTTTTAATTGATTACAACCTGATAGGGATAACTTGGTCAAATTAACTGCACTCAAAATATTGACATTTAGCAAATTTCGGCAATCGGTAAGGTCAAGCGTGATGAGTGACGATAAAGTATTAGCGAGTTCAAATTTCTCAAGATTTGTGCACTTTGTCAATGCAACTGTTTGCAAATTTGGCGAATATGACAAATCGATTTGCGTCAACCAGTCGTTCCCACTCAAAAAGAATATTTGTAAATTAGGTGCATAAATAAGGGTGCGCGAAACAATTATTCCGTTTTCTTCAAATTTCATTTCGTCGAGAGTTAGATTTTGGATATTGACGCATTTTTCAAGGTCAAGTTTTTGTAATTTTATATTGTTTTGTAGTTTTAAGTCAATAAGTTCACTTGCGTTAATTGCTAGACTATTTAGATTTGCGTTATCAGTTATTGTTGCTTTTGTTAGTACCGCACAATCAATTGCAAGCGTGGATACACCCGTGTTGACGAGTTCAAGCGACTTTGCTTTAGGTAGCATAACATCGATAGACGCGCTAAGAGTGTTTTGCGAATTTGTCAAGACAAATTTTTCCAGCGTTTGCTGTACTTCATTTGGTAAATTAAATGAAACTTGCGGACAAGAATTGATTTTAAGCGTTTTTATTGCATTATTTTTGGCAAAACTCAAACTTGTAAGAAGTGCACAATTGTCCACAATTATTGTGTCCAAATTAGGAAAAACGCTACGCGTTCCGACAAGCCCATTTAAATCGACTGTTGTCAAGTTCGACATATTTTTGATTTCAATTTGAGTAATAGAATCAAATGTGTAATCACTAAGCCCTGTGATTTCGACAATTTCATTGCACACTGCACTTGCACTGCCGTCAAATGTCAAAGTTGTAAGCGAATTAAAAGTGTTTTGGGTAGGTGCAGTGCCTTCATTCAATTCAGTTAGGTATGCAATCAATTTTTCATTAACTGCCGTACTTTCACTTTCGCTTGTTGTCCCACTCTCTGGGTATGCGTCTAGAACTGTAAAATCGTACTCCCTGCGAAGTGGAAGGCTCATCTCTCTATCTAATGTAGATTTTATTTCTATATTTTCTTTTAAAAGGTCAATTTTTCTAAAAATATTGCCACTAATTTGTCCTGCACAATTTTGTTGTGTGTATGTTTTGTCTATGGACACAAAACCACTCGCAAAAACAAGCGATATTACGCTTAAGGCAAATAATAATGTTTTTATTTTCACTCTTAACCTCTTTTGCAAACTTCAAGCAATTTCTCTTGTTTTTGCTATCGACTTTTTTATATTTATTAAATAACTACTTAAATATCCCCCACTCAATCAAAGAACTTTCCACAAAATAAAGATTTTCATCACTTATTGTACTTTCGTCCTAAGAAAATCATTACCCCATAAACTGCAATTACAAATGCAAAGATAGTCATTATAATGCCAAGGGTTTGGAAAAAATTATTGCTTTTAATCTTTAATTGGACTGTGAAATTATATCTTTGCGAGTCGTCCCCCACGTCGCTTTTTGCATAGACACTAAATGAATACTCTCCAGATTTTTTTAGCGTGACGGAATTCCCTTCCACATAGTCTGCTCCATTAATTGAATAGACAACTTTGTAATTGCTGTCGTTTGAATTAAAATTGATTCTTGTTTCTTTAGTTATGATTTTTGAAAAATCAAGTTTATTCCCATTGCTATCTGTAACGGAAAATGTAGGAGCAGATTTCTCAATTTTTAGCGTTAATACTTTGTAAGCAAGCGCTCCACTCTCGTCACACATTGTAATTTTGTATGTAGCGGGTGTGAGTTTCTTTGTATTGTCCACTCTAATATGTTCTTCTGTCTTTTCGTTGACGCAATCAAGATAATAACTTTCTTGCCCGCTAGTTTTGTAAATATTCACAGAATTTTTCTCGTTATATGTCGAATATTCATACTGAAAACCGATTGTCAAATTATAATTTTGATATTTGCCACTGACATAATTATTAATTTTGTTCCCATAAACGTCGACACTTGCGCCCTTGCCGTCATTTTGCAAATTGAGTTTTCGAATGTCTGAAATTTGATTGTAGCAAAGGCTTGCTTGCCCATTCTCTGCTAAAATTGACAAGTCGACAGCCGTCAAAGCATTTCCGTTCGCTTGCAAGTTTTTGACACTTTGCAAATTGCCAAATTCAAGCGTCGTCAATGCGTTCCCTTCAAGATTCAAGGACTCAAGATTTGTCATTCCAGCGAACGTTGTGGCATTGATTTGTTTCAAATTGTTATTTGTTAAATTCAACTTTTTCAGTGCAGTGAAATTGAACTTCCCTAGTCCTTTGACATCTGTAATGTGGTCATTTGTATCACTATCACGCACGTCGGCTAAGTCGAGTTCAACAAGCGTTGCAAAATCATTTTCTCTCAATGGATTACTTGTTATTGCTTCTCCATTTTGAGGATATGCCCCGTCGCGCACAAACATTAAATATTCATATAAAATAAAATCGCCGAATGTTACGTACGAAATCTCCGCGCCACGCGCTTCATCTGTTTCACTTGTTTGCCCACCAGTAGACTCGGTACCGTCGCTCGCGTTTAGAACATTAATTATGTCGCAATTTGCAGTTGCAACACACTGCATTTTGTTTATTTTAGTCAAGCATATATTTACGCCCGCAATTGCGCAAATTAGCATCATAATCACAAACAAAAACACATACAAAGAAAAGCGACCTTTTGTCATATTATTCATCATTATCCGCCTCCCTTTATTCTTTGTAAAATCTATCAAATTAAACCTTTTGACAATCAAATTTTAAACTATTTATTCCCTAATTATAATTGTACTCAAAAATAAAGAAAAAGTCAAACGTTTTGCAAGCGCGATAACTTCAATCTCACAATATTAGTTTTGCAAAAATTTGACTTTAATTTATGTATTTAATTGCCTTTTGTGTACACATTGACACAAATTATTCCCCCTTACTATTCAAATAGTGGAGATATTTACTTTTTTTGCGGAACAGCGCAAAATTCAATGCGCGCACCATTAATGATGATAAAATTATCGCCAAAAATAGCATCATCAAAGTCATCTTTGATTAATTCGCCCAAATACTTTTTGAATTCATCAAAATTGTTGATTGTTATCTTGTTGTTTTCCATATTACTTCTCCTTACACATTTTAGGCATAAACACTTGTGTTTATTTTTTGTGCCTATTATTTAATTTCAGACAAAACGACAGCAGTATTGTCAAATAATTGAACAATGATTTTATCTTCAAGCATAAAAACATTGTTGTTTAATTCGCTACTCATAATCTGTAGCAAATATTCCATTGGATTCATAACATTCCTCCTTGCTTTCAAATTTAATCTACACTAGTATTATAGCGCTTATTTTCATCGAATGCAAGCGTTTTGAGCATATTTATAGATATTTTTTACAAATTTGTGCAAAAATCGAAAAAATATAACATTTAGGGTTATCAAAACACATAAAATAGCTAAAATATAGATATAAACAAGTGTAGATAGGTAAATATAACAAAAATCTCCAAATATTTAAGCGTTTCAAAGAAATTTCACTTCAATATACGTTTGGAGATTTTTATTATTTACTTATTTTGTTGTTTTTTGTGTTAGTGGTTGTTTTCTTATCGGTTGGCGTTTTTGAAGAAGACTTTTTGCTTATCTCCTTTGGCTTATCACTATTTGTTGATGCTGTTTTTGCGACAGTTGTGCGCTTTTTTGCATTTCCTTTAGGTTCTTTAGCTTTTCCATTTATTGCGCTTTCTTTTTCTTTAGTTGGCTTTTTAGCAATAGTTTTTGCGCTTGATACTTTAACAACTACTTTTTCACTTTCCTTTTCAATTACATCGACTTTTGTAGATGCTTTGGAAGAGGTCTTTCTTGCAGTCGACTTTTTAGGAGAGGTATTGACTGCTTCCTTTCCCACTTTCGTTTTTGCCGTTGTTGTTTGCTTATTTTCTTGAATTTCCCCCTTTTTTACTTTAGACGATTCAGTAGTCGTCTTTGGAGTAGATTTTTCAACAGCCTTTTTTGTGTTTGTTTTTCGAGTGGTAGCAATCTTTTCATTTTTAACAACAATAATTTGTGACGCAACTATTTGTTCTTCCTTGTGATATTCTTGTACGGCATTATAAATACGGCCTTGTTCATCTACATTGTGTAAAATTCCGATTTTGACCCGCGCGGTTGCATTGACAAGCAATGCGATGAACACGAATTCAAAGATAAGTCCAAATATAATAATCGTTGTCCAAAACCAAATCGGTGCACCTAAAGTCCCCGCGAGTGCAAATGCAGTTATCATCGCAAGTATTGTAATAACCGCACCAATTGCCCCAAGCCAAAAGTCAAATTTTGGTGTGCCTTTCGTTTCAAATCTTTCGATGGGGTGCTCAATATTGAATACTGATGTATTATAGTCAAGTGGTGCATACATTGTTCTCATTCTGTGTGCAAAATCTTGCTCAGTTTTCATCTTGTCAACAATTTTTTTGTCTAGCAATTGTGCATCTTTCAAAATGCCGATGCTAAATATATCGCCGAACATAAATAAGAAAAAATTGTAAATTTTAAGTCGCACTTTTGTGATAAATTGCAAAAATTTCCCGTGCTTACGTCTTAAACAAACAACTTCTTTGCCGTCGCGCCATTCTGCAACCATATCATCAATAAGAGCGGGGTCATACTCGGGCGTCATTATAATTGTAGCGTCGCCGTCCGCCCTATCCACGCCTGCCATAACAACTTGCTGGTAGTCATCACTTTCGCGAACCGCGACAATGTGTACCTTATCCTTGAGACGCTCGTGAATATTTTCCACAAACTCAAACTCTTGATTCGTCGTTATAATAATTTCGCATACATCAGCAACACTTTGCGCACGCGCTTCCACTTCGTCGATAAATGAATATATATTCTCTGCGTGATTAAATAATGGTACAACGATTGATAATTTCATTTTTTCTCCTTCATTATATTCGACGATAAACTATTTTTTGAATATTATAATATATTTAACTGAACGTATTTTTATTATACAATAATTTGCAAAAAAATGCAATTATTTGATGACATCATTATAAAAATATCTCCATAAAATATTACTTTTCAACAGACAAAATATATCCGCCCCCAAGACACTTTTCGCCGTCATACAAAACAACAAATTGCCCGACATTGACGGCACGCTGTTCCGCATCAAAATCAACGCGAACATTGCCATTTTCTAAAATAGTTGCCGTCACAGAAAACAAAGCCTGACGGTGTCGATAGCGCGCCATACACTTAAATGTTTTCTCACTTGGAATACTTGGGATAAAGTTAAAGTCGCACGCGATAAGTGCGCGAGAAAGCAATAATTTTTCATTGTGCGAAACATACACGATATTTTTTTTGATATCCTTGTCAACGACAAACCAGCGTTCTAGCGTGTCCCCTTTTTGTCCGCCAACTCCCAAACCCCGACGTTGCCCGATTGTATAATACATACTGCCGTCGTGTTGCCCAATGACTTTGCCGTCGAGTGTACAAATGTCGCCTGCTTGAGATGGTATATAATTTTTCAAGAATTCGCGAAACTTACGTTCTCCAATAAAGCAAATGCCTGTGCTATCCTTTTTGTCTGCATTAATAAGCCCTTGCGCGCGCGCGATTTCTCGAACCTCGGGTTTTGTCAAATGCCCGACGGGAAAAAGGACGTCTTGCAATTGTTGCTGACTCAATTGATTGAGAAAATAAGTTTGGTCCTTATTTTCGTCGACCGCGCGCAATAGGTAGTGCGCGTTGTCAGTGTGGCGAATTTGCGCATAGTGTCCCGTCGCAATGTAGTCTGCTCCAATTGATTTTGCGAATTTCAAAAAAGGTTTGAACTTGACTTCGCGGTTACACAGCACATCGGGGTTTGGTGTGCGCCCTTTTTCAAAGTCGGCAATAAACGACGCAAAGACGTTATCCATATATTCCTTTGAAAAATTTACCGTATAATACGGAATGCCAATTTTTGCACAAACGCGCCTTACGTCGGCATAGTCTTGCTCTGCTGTGCAAGAACCATTGGCGTCTGTTTCTTCCCAATTTTTCATAAAAAGTCCTACGACATTATACCCTTGCTCTTTTAATAGGTATGCCGTAACTGACGAGTCAACACCGCCCGACATCCCGACTACAACTGTTTTTTTGTCCATAATCACACCATTACTTTTTGCTATATTACGTTATTTGATAAAAATTTTATCATAATGTTAATATTTTGATTGTTTTTCATTTTATAAGCTTTCTATTTTATAGAAAATTCATATTTTTTTTAGCAAATTATTATAACAAAAACAAAGTAAAATTTCAAGTATTTAACAAAATAATGTTCTCTTGTGTAATATAATTTAAATAGAATTAAATAAAAAATAACATTAGAATTTTTCTCTAATGTTATTTTGAGTTATACAATAAATATAATTATTCAATAAAATTTTTAAATCATATTTTATTGAACATAATTCTTTAATCATAAATGCGGTTAAAAATTAAGCACTTTCATTATGCCTTGTTTGAACTGCAAAGGACATTGCGCATTTTTGATTTAATTAATTCTTTGACGTCGTCGCGTGCAGGTTGCAAATAATCGCGTGGCGAGAATTTTTCGGGCTTTTCGACAAGTATTTTGCGCACACTTGCTGTAAATGCGACGCGCAAGTCGGTATCGCAATTGACTTTGCACACATTTGTCATTTGACTTGCCTGTTTCAAAAGTTCTTCAGGAACACCCTTAGCGCCCGTCATCACACCCCCATATTTTGTGATTTGCTCAATTTTATCTTGTGGAACACTACTTGCGCCGTGTAGAACAATTGGGTAGCCTCGCAATCTTTCCTCAATTTGACGCAATATATCGAATCTCAATTTTGCTTCGCCCTTGAATTTATACGCACCGTGGCTTGTTCCTATTGCAACCGCTAGCGAGTCAACACCTGTGGTATTGACAAAATACTGCGCTTCTTGCGGGTCGGTATACATCGCATCCGCGTTCTTAACTTTGACATCGTCCTCAATTCCAGCAAGACGCCCAAGTTCGCCCTCAACTGACGCATCGTACTTGCGACAAAGCTCGACGACTTTTGATGTTATTTCAATATTCTCTTGAAAAGGCTTGCTACTGCCGTCAATCATTATTGAATTGAACCCAATATCAAGCGCATCTTGCACCGCTTCAATTGATTTGCCGTGATCAAGATGTAGCGCGATAGGAACGCTAGCGTCTTCCATAACTGCTTGAATGAGTCTGCGCAAAAATTTCGGCGACACGATTTTAAAAGCTGACTCGCTCACTGCCAAAATTACTGGCGATTTTTCCTCATTTGCCGCGTCGACAATCGCGCGCAACATTGTTAAGTTTGAGAAATTAAACGCGCCAATTGCGTAATTTCCAAGAAGTGCATTTTTTAGCATTGTTCTCTCTGAATGTAAATTCATATATTCATCTCCATTTTAATTGTAAATTTATATGTTTTTGCCCTTTTTATTGCACTAACAACAAATTTACCATTTGATATTTAAATTATATCAAACTGAACTCAAAAAGACAAATGTTTTGAAAAACTATTTCACTTTTTTTACCGAATATTGATTATTCATAGACTTTATATTTTTGTTTATATGTATAAAATCAAAAAAAATGACTGCAGACATTTGTTGTTTGTCCACAGTCTAGCACATAAATGTGCATTTTTGTTTACATCTAAAAGTTAATTGTGTCGATATTAAGCAACTGTACCTGAGCCATATGCGGTTGTCCATGTGCTTGGAGCGGTTGTCCATACTTGTTTTGCAGCGCCGTTTGCGTGCTGAATTGCTTCTACAACCACATTGACGGCGTAGGTTTTGTTTGCGTCTACATTGGTAAGCGATGTCGGTACTTTTATGGATGTAATAAAGTCGTGGGAATCTCCCGCTTTAAATACCCCGTCATAATAGTAGTAATCGTCGTCGCCTTTGGTCCACCCACTCGCCGTTACTGCCTCAACATTTACTGTTGCAGAACTTGTATTTGTGAGTGTGATTTTCGCACGTACAACTGAGTCAGATGTCGACACAGGTTGCGCGACTGCGATTGCTTGGTCATAGACGGTCCCTGGCATTGCTGAACCACTAAACGTCAACGTCGTTGCTGTTGCCCCACCTTGCGTAACGCCGATTGTAACGGGATTGCCAAGGGTAATTGTCCCCGCGACATCCGCATTTCCTGTGAAGAACGCGCCCGTCAAACCAAGCACGACTGATGCCACTAACAGCATTGAAAGCGCGATGATCGCAAAGGTCGTCCCGCTCATACCGCGTGATTTGACTTGCGTTGCTTGCATATTTGCGCCGTCGCTTGATGTGCCGTTGTTCTGCGCTCCGTTTTTTGTTTTACGATTATTGCTCTCCATTTATCTCTCCTTATTAGTTTAGACAAGGAAAGGCTTGCTTTCTTGTCAAACATATTTTGGCTGATTTAATGGCTTTTTATACATAAAACACACCTTTTGCCAAAATATTCCATACAAAAAACGCCAATTAGTACAAAAGTTTTTTTGAAAATCACGTTGTCCCCTTAAACCCCTACTTTGTCATCAAACAACAAAAAAAAGCATACTCTATTGTATGCTTTCATTCGCCACATTCTAATTATTTAACGTCTTGTAGTGTATAATTTTTAGGGTCAATTACAAATTTGTAAAGACGAGCATTTTCCTTTGTTCCATCAAAACTGATTTCAAGCGTGAGTGTTCTTACCGTCTTGTCAACACCTTGATACAAGAAATAAGTTGTATTCTTTGTTGTTTCATTTCCTGACGAGAAACCACCGTGTTTAATTTTTTCTTCCTCTTGTTCAGTCCCATAGAAGTTTTTAATTTTTACGTAGAAACCTGTTTGTTTTTCTTCATTCCATTCAACTCTTTTCAATTTATCTGATGTGAATCTAATAAGAGCGAAGTGGCATCTGCCGTCTGTGTACCCAAGAGCGTCTGCTGTTGCTTTGTCATAAGCAATTTCACCTTTAAGCGTGTAAACTGCTTCAAAGCCTTTTTCTTTAGATTTTTCCCACGTTGTAGCGGCTACATTGTATTTTTCGCCTTCAACATTTCCTCCAAAATTGATGTTGTAAAGTGCTTTTGTCCCGCACGCTGCAAATGCGGCACCACTAACTACAACCATAACTAAAGCAGCCATAATTGTTAATATTTTTTTCATGTTTTTATCCTCCATATTGCGATTTTAGCACATACGTGGATAAAAGTCAACTATTTTTTGTCATTAAAAAAAAGTTTTTTTTACAAATCAATTTCCGAAATAAATTTCATAGTGAAAACTGAAAAACTTTCACAAAAACATTTTGCAAAAAGTAGACAAAATGACAAAAAAAGTGTATAATAAACATATAGATAAATATGCTTTCGTAACTCAATTGGATAGAGTGCTTGGCTTCGAACCAAGAAGTTGCGGGTTCGAGTCCTGCCGAAAGCACCAATAAAAAAACTAAATCGAAGCCAAAAAAGGCTTCGATTTTTTTATTTAAGGAAAACAGCACTAAATTTTGTACCTAGTGCCGTTTTGTAATTTTAACATTTAGGTCTTATTCGTCATTGCTTGTGTCAAGAAGTAAATCTTTTGTGCTAACAACATCTGTTAATCTTAACTTGCCATCTTTTGCAATCATTTTCAAAGCGTGACAATTTGTCACGGTTTCATTTCCTTCTTCTTTTAATCTCTGTTTTAATTT
>CAZAYL010000008.1:0-41609 GCA_964489405.1 uncultured Lachnospiraceae bacterium
CAAAGCAAATGGTTTAAAATTACATAAAAGATTTAATGACACGTTGATATTGTTGGTGTGCCTTTTTGCGTTATGTGCGTGCCTATTTAGTGGTGCATTGAATTCATATTGTGCTTATAAGTTAAGTTTTGCGAAACCTTCTCCTGTTAATGTGGTGGTAAATATCAGTTTACCATCGCCTGGAAATTACGGGACTACTGTGGACGCGGTTAAGGGGAAACTCGCAAGTTCGAATGTTGTGTATGCCGCCGAGAGCAAAACGTATTTGTCAAACGACCTGAGCTGTTGGAGTCACTCTGGTACTGACTCGGTTACTTTTACTTGCAATGGTGACTCGTATGAAACGTATGGCTTGACAATAAATGTACCATTGAATGTTCTGAGCCAGTTGTATGGGAAAACCTTGGAGGTTACACATGTGGATTCGGGGTGTACACAAAAAACCGCGTCAAACAACACATATACGTTTACCTTGGATAATGCGTCTAATAGTACGTGCAGTATAACCTTAACCCTAGGAGAAAAGGAAGAACCTAAAGTTTCAACATCATTTACAAACTTTGATTCGAATAAATCAATAACTCCATATTTGTGTGTTGATTTTCGTAATTCGACACTTGCAAAATCGTATTTATTGACGAGTGATAGTAGCATTGCGACGTTTGACTTTTTAGACGGCTCAACAACTGTAAACGGAAAATTCGAGTTTACTTTTCCCCCATATTGTAATGTGACGATAACGGCAACTGGCGCGGATACGTGGACGGAAGATAATGTGGGAAATGATGCGACGTCGTACAAGGTATTTTACTTTAGTGGGACGGAAGTGAGTATAAGTGTGAGCGTTGCGTTCGAAGACAAAGGCTACTTTATGGGTGTTAAGATAGTGTAAAAATTGAAGTCTTTAAAATATGAAAAAGTTTTTTGTTCTATTTAAAATGTTGGGGTTTGATATATTTGCCCCAACATTTTATTATGCAATCGAGAATAATTACAACAAAATAGTTGCATTTTTTGAAAAACTATGCTAAAATAAAAAATCGAATATTATTTATTAGGAGTAAATTATGAATAATAGTTTCTTTAATATGCTTGCTGGCGCAGTTCCAACGTGGGTTTCGGAGTCATTCCCAGTTATTCAAGTGATACTTGTTGCAATAGTGGCGCTTTGTGCTATAGCATTAATTGTTTTAGTTTTTTGCCAAGAGTCCAACTCAAATGGTCTAGGGTCTTTGGGCGGAGCTGAAAATAGTTTTTATGCGCAAAACAAAGGTAATTCCCGCGAAGGACGTTTGAAGAGATGGACATATATTCTCGCTGGTGTGATTTTTATTGTAACAGTGTTGTATCTCATTTCATTTAGAATTTATAGCGGTAGTTGATTAAGGGCACGAATTTTTCGTGCCTTTTCGCACTTAATTGGCAAAAATGCTTTCAAAGTATTGCTTTTTTGCCAATTTTCTTGTACAATATAATGAAGGTGATTTATGAATAAAGAAGACATTTTGAAAATTTATGAAAAAAGAAGGAAAATTAGTGATTGCACATTGAAAATGCTCACAAACGCTGTTGCTTTTGATAAGAATTTATCCGCCGATGAAGCGGAAATTCAAATTCGCAAACTTATTGCTGACGGAGATTTGGTTCTTGAACCTGCTACACATACACTCAATACCCCCGATGAGTTGGGGTTGAAACAAGGAGTTTTGTTGAAGAATCCCAAAGGGTTTGGGTTCGTTACAGTGCCAGGGCGTGCCGAAGACGTATTCATTCCATCAGCATTTATGGGCAGAGCGATTTACGGCGATCGCGTTCTTATTGAAATTGTACAAGATAAATTCAATTCTCAAAAAGAGTGCGGTATCATCCGCGCAATCACAGGGCATAGCACAAAGAACATTGTCGGCTCAATCGAAAAAGTCGGCAAAAAAGTCGTACTTGTTCCCGATGAAGAAGATAGATATCCAATGATTGAAATCTCAAAGAATTTCACGCTTGACGCCTTGCCAGGAGATAAAGTTGTCGTCAAAATCCAAAGCTATGATGGCAAAATGCCAAAAGGTGAAGTCGTCGAAATCTTAGGAGATAGTTACGACCCGTCCGTCCAAGTTTTGGGCATCTTGCGAACATTTGACTTGTATGAAGAATACCCAGAAAAGCAAATATCGTATGCAAAGACAATCAAGCAAGAAGTTTTACCTGAGCAAATTAAAGGGCGACTCGACTTAAGAGATATGCTCATCTTTACAATTGACGGCGATGACGCCAAAGACCTTGACGACGCAATCTCACTTTCAATGAACGACGACGGTACTTATCATCTCGGCGTCCATATTGCAGATGTTTCTGAATACGTCAAGCCAAATAATGTGCTAGCTGAAGAAGCATATGAAAGAGCGACGAGTAACTATTTTCCGCGCCTTGTCATTCCTATGCTTCCAAAGGAACTTTCAAATGGTATATGCTCACTAAACCCAAATGTTGATCGCCTTACACTCTCAGCGTTTATGGACATTGACCACAAAGGGAATGTCGTCAATTTTGATATTCATAAATCGGTCATCAATTCAAAAGAAAGAATGACTTACAAAAATTTCCAAAAGATTCTCGACGGCGACGCTGAAATGTGTGAACGCTATAAAAATCTCGTTGACGTCGCGAAGAATATGGGCGCGCTTGCCGACATTTTGTCCCGCAACCGCCAAAAACGTGGGGAACTCGACTTTGACATTCCTGAAAGTCAAATCATTCTGGACGAAAATAATGAAGTCGTAGATATTCGCCCATACCCGATTGAAAAGTCAAATCAATTAATTGAAAGTTTTATGGTTGTTACCAACGAAGCCGTCGCGGAATATATGGGCAAATTAGAGATTCCAGCAATCTACCGCGTCCATAACTTACCTGACCCAGAAAGGCTTGAGGCATTCAATCGTTTCTTAGGGCAATACGGACTTGCTATCAACCCGCGCAATAATGACTTTGCTGAAATTCGTCCGCTTGATTTCCAAAGATTATTAAAAGAAATTGAAAATAAAGAATATGGCGAAGTTGTTCGCAAAGTTGCTTTGCGTAGCACAAAGAAAGCATATTATGATGTTGAAGATTTAGGACACTTTGCGCTCGCGAATCATCACTATTGCCACTTTACATCGCCAATTCGTCGCTTACCTGACTTAATTATTCATACAATAATAAAGGAATATCTCGACGGCAATTTAACTTCCGAACGCAAAAAGTATTGGGAGCGTGCAACGGTTGAACTTGCGCGCAACGCTAGTGAAAAAGAACGCAACGCTGACGAAGCAGAACGCACAGTCGAAGATTTTTATAAGTGTAAATATATGGCGCGCTTCTTGGGGCAAGAATTTGAAGGTAAAGTCAATGGAGTGACGGCGGATAGAATTTTTGTTGAACTCCCTAATACAGTCGAGGGTGCGATTAAGATTTCAGACTTGCCATATGATAATTATGTTTTGGACGAAGATTTGCATAGACTTGACGGCGAGCATATGTCGTTCAAAATGGGGGATAGCGTCAGAATTAAAGTTCTTGCAACAAATGAAACAGCTAGGACAATTGATTTTGGACTTATTCGTAATTATGAAAAAGAACGCAATAATTATGAAGTTTCGTTTGATAAAGAACCTACAATCAAAAAGAAATTGTACGACACAACGGGAGAAGCATATTATATAGAAAGACGTTCTAATGATGAAACACGCAAAGAGTTTTATGATCGCATCGGGATGAAAGACCCACGTCAGGAACGTTGCCCGCTTGTTACCGCAAAAAATAATTCGCACAAAAAAGGTAAAAATAAACGCAAAAGTTTTGACCATTACCAATGCGACTCAAGAGCTTTTGATAATTATGGCAATAAAAAAGAAAATGAAAGCAAAAAGCAACGTCGTCAGTTTCAAGACAAAACAAAGTTTTTGAAGAAAGATAATAGCGAAAGAAACAACCCATTTGAAATGCGCTAACTTTGACTACTAAGATATTCTACAATTTTTAAAATCAATTAAAAATCTCGAATTTTGCACGCTTAAGTGCAAAAAACTCATAAATTATCAAAAAAAAGTCGAAAAAATACTAAAAATATAAAAAAATTTCAAAAGGGTATTGCAAAATTTAAAATTTGTGGTATAATAATGGAGTAGTAGAAGTGAAAGTCATTGCAACAAATAAAAAAGCGTTTTTTGAGTACGAGATTTTGGATACCTATGAAGCAGGCATTGTCTTGATGGGTTGCGAGGTAAAATCAATTAGAGAAGGACACATCAGTTTACTAAATAGTTTTGTTACGGTTAAAAGTGGGGAAATTTGGTTGAAGAATTGTTATATTAAAACGTATGAGAAATCAACTGCATTTAATCCCGACGAAAGACAAAAACGAAAATTATTGTTAAATAAACGTGAAATTCTCAAATTGCAGGCTGAAATCAACGAAAAAGGTTTGACAGTTGTTCCACTCAAAGTCTATTTTAATAAAGACAATCGAGTGAAACTTGAAATCGCCGTTGCAAGGGGTAAAAAACTTTACGACAAACGAAAAGCGATTAAAGAAAGAGAACAGAAAAGGGAGCTTGCAAGGCAAATTTAGTCTTGTAATCTCACGATCCAAGGGAGCGACTTGGATTCGACGCATCAAATTTTGTGTGAAAAAGCGTGCCGAAGTCCATCTTCGTTAAAATGGAAATTAAATTAAACGCAAATAATTCAAATGTTGCACCTATGGGTGCAATGGCAGTTGCAGCTTAATTTAGCAACGCCAAGTCTAGCATATTGATTATCATTCGTCGATTTGCAGGCTTCAAAAAAGAATGATAGTTTAAAGAAAGTGATTGAGTTTTTAAATGAAATTAAATCTATAGCAAAGCGACTTTTGGTTGTGGGCAAACTTTGCCGAATTTTGGAAAATAACCTAGCGCACGGAGAAAAGCACAACAAAGTTGGTGTGGACGCGGGTTCAATCCCCGCCGCTTCCACCACGCTTTGGTAGCGAAAAAATAAGGAGAAATATTATGATATTTACAAGCATTTTGGAAAGTTCTACAGATTTTTGGGGCGCATTCCTAAACATTCTTGGCATCATCGGTATTATAGCTATCGCAATATTTTTGGTAGTTTTTGTTTCCGATTGGATTTTGTCAATAATGTCAGATAGACAAGGGATATTCTTCAAGAAAAATAATAATGACAATACTACGGTTACAAATAATACAACTAACATCACTAATAATTACGCTGAAAGAGAACCTGTTGAAGAGAAAGAAGAAAAGAATGAAGAAGTCGATTTTGAGAAAGCTCGCGCTGAAGAAGAACAAGCAAACCGAGCGTTTAGTTTTGAAGAATCAGAACTTAACTTTGAAGACGACGCTGAACCAGAACTTGATGAACCTCAAGTGGACGATGAACCTGATTACGATTCAATAATTGACGCAATAAATGAAAACGCCCTTTCAGCATATAATAAAGTGAAGAGTGAAGAATTTGCACGCCAAATTATTCAAGAAAATCAAATTAAGGACGACGAAGTAGAACCAGTAGATATTGAAGAAGAAAAAGACGATGAATTCGAAAGCATTAATCCAATAAATGATGAAGAATATGAGAATATTCCTGATGTTGAAGAAGAAGACGAACAACCAGAAATTCAAGAACAAAAAGAAATAACTGACGAAGAAAAAGAAGCTCAAAATGAGATTTTAAGACGTTTAGAAGAACAAGTTTCTGAACTCCAACAACAACTCCAAGCTCAACAACGCGAAAATGAAGAATTGAAACGCATTGCTGAAGAAGAGAAAGCGAAGTTGAATGAGCTTATTGCTAAACGCAACGGAGACGATGACGACGAAGGAAGAAAGATGAAAGATTACGTCGGGAATCTCGACGAACTCGAAGCTCGTCTTGAAAATCTTAAAGAAAGACTCAAAACAAATGAGAAAGAATTGAGAATTAATAAAAAAGAATACATTCCACTTTCGAGAGTCAAGAAAACACTTGAAAATGACAAAAAGAAGTTACGTCGTCGTGAAGCAATTGTTGCTAAACGCAAAGTGTTGCTTTATGGGGTAAATAACTATGCCGACATCGATGAAGAGAAAGCAAAAGAACTTAATGAAGAACTCGACCTTTTGGAAGGTTTGAGATTGAGTGTTGCGCATTGTGAAGAAGTTATGGAAGCAAATAAGGATAGATACCCTATTCTTGAGCAAACTAACAATATCTTGACAGAAGCAAATACACAAATCAAATCAGACATAGAACAAGTCGAGAAAGACATTGAATTAGCAAAAAAAATGCAAAGTGAAGAGAACTAATATTTAAAACAAAAGAAATCGAACGGAAATTGCTGTTTGATTTCTTTTGTTTTAAGTTGTGTAGAAGTTTGGCGGATATAAAAAATTAAGATAAAAGAATTTAAAGTTTTCAAAATCAATGCGAAGTTGCTAATACTAATTGATAATTTATATTTATTTTACGTCAATTATTGTCATTGTGCTTGTTTTAACTAAATTGTTTCAATTGTGCAAATATATTATAGAAACATAAATATAAAATAGGTTTGCCACATACAATGAATTAAAGCATTCTAATGTATAAATGAATAATACGAAGATTATAATGGATAAGAATAGTCGCTTGATTTTTTGCGATGATATGTGTTAAAATACAATATAGGAATTTAAAATATGAATTTTATTACAAATTTTTTTAGACGTAAGGATAAAAAAAAGCTTATAGACGTTGATATAAAACCCAAAGTTGGACTTGCATTGAGTGGCGGTGGCGCTCGCGGTTTCGGACATCTTGGCGCGCTCAAAGCCTTTGAGGAATTAGGAGTTGAATTTGACGCAGTTGCTGGCACAAGTGTTGGTTCACTTGTAGGTGCGTTATACTGTTATGGGTATAAAGCGGAAGAATTGATTGATCGCGCACTCAAAATGAAAATAAAAGATATACGTACATCAAAAATTGTGTTTGTTCCGTCAAAAACATCAAAATATGAAGAATTTATCATTAGTTTGATGGGGGATATAGATATAAGCGAACTCAAAAAGAAATTTGGCGCTGTTGCTGTAGATATGAAGACTGGAGAAGAAATTGTTTTTACAGAAGGGAAACTTTGCAAAGCAATTGCAGGGTCATGCGCTGTCCCAATGGTTTTTGAGTGTGTGCCGTATGAGGGAATGAACCTTATGGATGGGGGTCTAGCGAACACGATTCCCGCCGACGTTCCTAAAATGCTTGGTTGCGACAAAGTAATTTCGGTCGACATCAATAAGTATCGCGGAAGAGGTACGGATAGTGTGAAACTTTTTGACCTTGCGCTTGCCTCAATTCGCATATTGATGAAAGCGAATTGTGTTAAAGGGAAACTCAATACAGATATATTAATAGAACCCGACCTAAAAGATTTTAAGGCCACGAGTTTTGAAGGGGCTGAAAAAATGATTCAAGAGGGGTACGATGCAGTTATGCGCCAAAAAGATGAAATTTTACAATTGTTCAACCCACCTATTGTTGGACAACACACCAAGCAAAAATCGAAGAAAATTAAAGAAAGAAAAAAGAAATTCGGCAAAAATAAGTCTATTGACATAGAACAAGAAATTGAAATTTTTGACAACGACGTATAATCTCCGCACTAGTATAAATTTGTGTAAATCTACCTTGTGGTGTCCTACTAAAACAATTGACATAAAAATAAAAGTGAACTATAATATAAGTGAGAGCTATCAAAAATATAATCTCACTTTTTTAATAATAAAGGCGAAAAATATGGCAAGTACAAAGAAGAAAAAAATAAAAAAGAAAAATATTAGAATGACGTTTTCATGGGTAAGGTTTATTATATTTGTAATACTTGCAACTATGATTGCTTGTACATACTTTGTCAAAGAACCAATTGAGAAATTTGTAGCAGATTCATTGAATGTCAGCATCAAAAATACTGAATATGGCGATGTCATTTCAGCAGGCGACCTTGAAATTCATTACATAGATGTCGGGCAGGGGGATAGTATAGCAATTCGTTTTCCCGACGACCAAACAATGCTTATCGATGCAGGTGATGCAAATGCAAAAAAACAGTTGATAAATTATCTAAATAACGCATTTTTCAAGAACGACCCATCGCGTGAATTTGATTATGTTCTACTCACGCATAGCGATTCCGACCACTGTGGCAGTATGGTTGCAATATACGAAGAATACCAAGTAAATTGCAGTATTCGCCCATATGAATACTCCACCAAAAGCGCGCACGAACCAATCGGAAATCCTAACAACGCAAAGAAAAAAAGAACTGCAACATACGGCAAATATATAGACGCCATCTATGAAGAAAATGATATAGTTGGCGACACCGACGTCTGGTACGCGAAAGCGGGGTTGGAAATCAAAAGCAAAAATGCAAGCGTCGTGTATAACTTTGAGTTCTTAACCCCACAACAAACCTACTACGACGACGCAAACGACTATTCGCCAATGATTTTACTTGAATATCAATCACTCAGTTTCCTTTTTACAGGCGACGGACAAACGGAACAGTTCAAAGAATTGGAACAATTGATTGAAAGCAACAAAGACAATTTGAAAACGCGTCTTTCAAACATAACAGTCTATAAAGCGGCACACCACGGTAGTTCACTCCACGACTCTAACAACCTAAAAATTTTGAAAGCACTCAGCCCTGAAACAGTTGTCATCGAAGTTGGCAAAGACAACTCATACAAACACCCACATCAAGAATTTTTAGACTGGCTCGCCGAAGCCAAAGTGTCTAAAATTTATCGAACCGACCAAAATGGCAACATCCTAATAGGGGTTAGCAAAACGGACGGCAATTTGAACGTCGTTACAGATATTGCAGTGGCGGACGCCCCGCAAGTGCTATATTATAGTTGGGAAATAATAGCGGGGAGTATACTATTTGTTGTGTTCATTCTCTGTTTCTATGACTATAACTACAAAAAACGCAAACTAATAAAACAACTTTCATCAAATGAAACAGTCAAAGTTTCGGCATTAAAAGAAAAAAATGATAAAAATAAATGATATTTATAACAAAAAAAGCGCTTGACACGTGCCGATTTGCCATTGTGGGGCAATTCGCGTGCAAGCGTTTTTGTATATGTATTTGTTAGTTAAGTGTTTTGTGTTGGTGCAGGTGTTGGGAATAGTGGCAAGTCGAAGTAACCCGAGCAAACATCGTCAGTAAAACTTTGACAAGGTGGTATCAAGCAGTACCCATAACTAGGTACAAGAATTTCCGCATCTGCTACAACTTTCAAAATTAGCGCCAAACAACAATTGACTGTGAGCGGTGAGCTAGCGCCATCAGGGAATGTCCCCTCAGTCAAAATGACCCCGCCCGAAGCCTGTATGCGATATGGCATAATTGATGGTTGCGGTACATACAAAACAACGTCTTCATCAACAGTAAATTCGCCTTGCGCCGTGCCTGCTACATTATTTGCGTCTGTGTAAACAATATCTACAGGAATTGTAACAGTTGCACGTACTCGCGCAAAATTTGGTCGGTCTTCAAGCCTTTCAATCGAGAGATTTGACACCGAGAAAGGCCGATTTGTCGAGTTTTGCCCCGAAACAAATGTTAGTGGCAATGTTGGATTGGCAGGATTAAACCCACTTAGCGGAATCACTTGCCCCTCAAGCTGTGTTTGTTGCAAGCACGCGTCAAAAACTTTTTGTGTTTGAATGCAAATTCTCTCGCACAAACCATTCAGCGCATTGCCTTGAATAATCCCAGGTGTCCTATCCCCACGAATATTTCCGATAAAAAATGACATATTTTCCTCCTTATAGTTTCTAATAAATAATATGTGTAATCAAACGCAATTGTGATAACATTTGACATTTGTACCGAAAATTGATATACTTTGCTTGCGAAAAATATAAAAATGACAAAGTTTAGGAGAATAGCACTATGATTATAAAGAAAGCAGAGTTTATCACAAGTTTAGCGAAAATTAACAACTATGTTGATTTTAATTTGCCTGAAATCGCATTTGTTGGTAGAAGCAATGTCGGAAAATCAAGCCTAATCAATGCGTTGACAAATCGCAACAAACTCGCCAAAACAAGTAGTATGCCAGGGCGCACTCGCCTTGTCAATTATTTTTTAATCAATGACCGTTTTATGCTCGTCGACCTTCCAGGGTATGGCTTTGCCGTTGCAAGTAAAGAAGCGCAAAAAGAGTGGCAAACACTGATTTCAGGATACTTACAAAGGTCAAACGCCCTCAAAATGGTGTTCGTTCTCGTCGACATTCGCATAAAACCAACTGACCTTGACAAACAAATGCTCGAATATTTGTATTACTATAACATCCCATTCAAAGTCATTGCGACTAAAACCGACAAAATCGGCAAAACTAAAATCACCGCTCAAGTACAAACGATTGCAACTGAACTTGGACTCGGTACCGCCGACATTATCCCCGTCTCAGCATCAGAAAAAAACAATCTTGGTGCCGTGCTTGATTTTATGGATAACACCCTTGATTATGCAAATTTGCGCATCGACAAAGGGAAATTGTCAATTATTAAAGAAAAGGACAAGCCCCAAGGTATCGTCGTAGGGTCAGGCGAGAATATTCAAAAAATTGTCTTGCGTGAAAAAGAATGCAAAAATTTAAATATTGCAAAGCAAAACAAATCAAAAAAAGAGCAAAAAAACAGCAAAAAATCAACAACAAAACCTGAGCGCAAAAACAAAAGCAATACATCAAGCGTTTCTAAGAAAAAAGACACTATAAGCGCCAAATCAAACGCATCTAAATCTAAATTAGATAAAGCGAGCGAAAAGTCGAAAGATGTCAAGACCAAACACACCCCACGTTATATTTTAAAAAATAGGAAAGCAAAAAAATGAAAGTCTACGCCATAAGTGATTTACATCTATCAATATCCACTCCCAAACCAATGGACATATTTGGGCACATCTGGGACAACTACACTGAAGATATCGAAAAAGATTGGAATGAGAAAGTTACCGACGACGACATCGTACTACTTGCAGGCGATTTTTCATGGGCAATGTACCTAGAATACGCCGTCAAAGATTATGACTATCTTAAAAATCTCAAAGGACGCAAAGTTATGGTGCGTGGCAATCACGATTATTGGTGGCAATCAATTTCAGCTGTCCGCAACTCCGCGCCAAGTGATATGTTTTTTTTGCAAAATGACTGCGTTCGCTTTGAAAATATTTTAATTTGCGGAACGCGTGGCTGGACAGTACCCGAGCGTGGGCGTGAACAAACTGATGAAGATTTAAAAATCTACAAGCGCGAACTTATTAGACTAGAACTCGCCCTCCAAAGCGCTCAAAAACTTCGCAAACAAGGGGATATATTGATTGTGATGATTCATTACCCCCCATTTAATAGCACAATTGACGACAGCGATTTTACTAGTCTTATGGAAAAATACAATGCCAACATCTGTGTCTTTGGACACCTGCACGGCAATAAAGTGCGCTCACGCCTAGAATATAACAAAAACGGCATCGACTATTACTTAACAAGTTGCGACAAACTTGAAAATAAATTGAAATTTATTTGTTCTACCTAATTTAAGTCCACTTTAAACAAAAAAGCACAACTAAAACTCAAAGGAATGTGCATTTTGTAAATATCTAAAAACTAAAATGATGCACAAAACCCATTTTGTAATCTAATGAAAAAGCAAAAAAATACACACTGTTGATAACCAGTGTGTATTTTTTACGTAAAAAATAGTTAAATACTTAACAAATAATTAAAACAAATGTTTCATAAAAATGAGAAAAAGCCAAAAAAATATGTGCAATATCAACAAATTATACACAAAATGTGCAAAAGTGTTCAAAAATGGTTGATTGTGGGCAAAATATGTAGTATAATATGTGCAACAAGGAGTAGTGTACTATGTTGTTGGGGACGTATTGTTATTCAGTCGATGAAAAGGGGCGTATCCGTATGCCACAAAAACTCAAATCACAACTTGGCGAAAATTTTGTTGTTACCAAAGGTTCAAATGGCTGTCTTTTTGTGTTTTCTCAAGAAGAACTCAAAAGTAGTATCTACGATAAATTAAAAGAGTTACCATTGACAGCGATAAATGCGCAAAAACCTTTGAGAATGATTATGTCGTCCGCATTTGAAGTGCAGGAGGATAGCGTCGGAAGGTTTACATTGCCAGCGATTTTGAGAGAATTTGCACAAATTGAAAAAAATATCATCATCATCGGTGTCGGTTCACGTTGCGAAATTTGGAGCGAGGAACGCTGGAACGCGTACAACTCAGACGCGCAAAATTTCGACGAAAATTTTTCACAACTTAGCGAATTTAATATCTAATTAAATTACAATCTAAAGTCGAGCGCAAGAATGTTAAGAGCTATACGTCTTGCAGTCTTTGTGAAATAGCAATGGAGGACAGAAAAATGTTCAAGCATTATTCAGTTATGCTTAATGAGTGCATAGAAAATCTGCAAATTTTGCCAAACGGCACTTATATCGATTGCACCGCAGGTGGTGGTGGGCACAGTTTTGAAATTGCCAAGCGCCTAAGCCCACGCGGGAAACTTATCGCAATAGACAAAGACATAGACGCAATCAATGAATGCAAGAAAAGATTAGTGCAATTTGATAATTGCATACTTGTCCACAACGATTTTCACAATTTTGACGAAATACTTAAAGATTTAAATATCTCAAAAGTTGACGGCATAATGATAGATTTAGGCGTCTCTAGTTTCCAAATTGACACCGCCGAGCGTGGCTTTTCATATAGATTCGACGCCCCACTTGATATGCGAATGAACAAAGAGCAAAGTTTATCCGCCTATGAAATTGTCAATGATTATACCGAAGAAGAATTGACCAAAATTTTCTTTGAATACGGCGAAGAAAAATTTTCGCGCAAAATTGCCAAAGCAATTGTCAACGCACGCAAAGAAAAACCAATAACAACAACCCTACAATTAGTTGCCGTTGCCGAAAACGTTTTGCCAGCCCACGTGCGATTTGCCGAAGGGCATAGTTGCAAAAGAATATTCCAAGCAATACGAATCGAAGTCAATGGCGAAATTGATGGTTTGAAAAACGCCCTAAAAGTGATGTGTAATTCCCTTAATGTCGGCGGACGAATGTGTGTTTTATCATTTCATAGTCTTGAAGATAGAATTGTCAAGGATACGTTTAAGGAATTAGCCACCGATTGCATTTGCCCCAAAGAATTACCAATATGCGTGTGCCACCACAAACGCACACTTGATATAATCACAAAGAAACCGATTGTCGCAACCCCCGCAGAACTTGAAGAAAATTCACGTTCTCAAAGCGCAAAACTCCGCGTCGTCGAGCGCGTGTAAAAAATTTATAGCCATATAGCAATGTTCTAAAAAACTAAAAAAGGAGTATAATATTATGTCAACGGAAATCAAAACCGCAACCCAAACAAAAGTTGAAACACAAAAGAAAGACGCCAAGAAAATTTTATTTGATTGGGCAGATATTGAAGACGAGAATGAAATCTCAGACATCTCAAAAGCAAAACTAACCGAATTCTCAACATCTCACGAAACAGAAAAATTAAAGAATATTTATGACAATTACGACCTTGTCGATTTTGTCAAAGACACAGGCACAACAGACAAAGATGTCGTGCATAAGCAAAAACAAATTGAGCAAGAGTTTGAGCAAATCGCAACATCCGCGATCTCGCCAACCCCGTCAAAAATTGAGTATCAAAAACTCAATACTCCTAAGGTCAACGCGCGCAAAAATTTGAAAGCGAAATTGAATTTTCGTGGCAAATTGATGTTGATTGGTTATTCCGCAGTTATCGCAGTGATGGGCTTCTTGACGATTTTTAACATCGTCCAAATCAACAAAATCAATGCCGAAAATGCGCGAATAGAAACGCAAATTTCGCAAAAAGAAAATTCACTCGATGAACTATTCAATACCTACAAAGAACTAAATAACGAAAATAAAATTTCGGAAATCGTTCAAAATAAAAATATGACAAAAATTGAGTCGCAAAGCACAACAAACATCGCGCTCCGCGACCCAAAACAATATACAAAGGAAAGCAATTGGTTTGATTCCGTATGCAATTTTTTCAGCAGTTTATTTGGAGGCTGATATGAAAACAAACTTTTCTTTGTTGTCTATCCACAAAAGGCTTTTGACTGCTACAGTTTCAATAGCCTTTATTTTTTTTGCCTTGTTTGGCAGACTCTTTTGGGTGCAAATAATTAGTGGCGCAAAATACAGCGCCCGCGCCATTGACCAATGGACGCGCGACTTGCCACTTGAGGCAAAGCGTGGGGCAATTCTCGACCGCAACGGCAACGCACTCGCCGTCTGCAATACTACATATAATTGTTACGTCCGCCCAAACGCCGTCTCCGACGCTACACACGTCGCAAAAGTTTTGTCAAAAACCCTAGATATATCATTCGACAAAACCTACCAACTTGCAAGTACTCGAGGCGTTTCCGAAGCACTCGTGAAAATGCAAATCACAAGCGAACAAATGAACGCAATTATCTCAGCAAACGCGTTCGGCGTCTATTTCTCGCAAAATAACGAAAGATATTATCCATATGGCGACTTATTGACGCAAGTGCTCGGTTTCTTGAGTATCGACAATCAAGGGCAGTCAGGACTTGAAGCATACTATAATAATTATTTAAAAGGCACCAACGGCAAAGCATTAACCGAAGGCGACCTAATCGGGCGCGAACTAAAAACAAATCTCATCGAATACTTGCCAAGCATCGACGGCAATTCAATAATAACATCTCTCGACCTATCACTGCAAGTCGCACTCGAAAATACGCTAAACGTCATAATGACCGAACAAAAAGCCAAAAGCGCAACTGGAATCTTGATGAACCCCAACACTGGCGAAATTTTGGCAATGAGTAGTAAACCTAGCTTTGACCTTAATAGCCCACCGCGCGACGACATCTCAAATATGATGTCAATTTCAAAAAATAAAGCAATTACAGACGTCTATGAACCGGGTTCAACATTCAAAATTTTAACAATCGCCTCCGCATTAGAAGAAAATCTAACAACCGAAGACGAGCATTTTTACGACCCAGGATACCGCATAATCGACGGGCAAAAAATAAAATGTTGGCGTACAATCGGGCACGGCAGTCAAACACTTGCCGAAGGGTTGATGAACTCTTGCAACTCCGTTTTTATGGATTTAGCACTCAGAATGGGAACGAAAACTTTTTATAAATATCTCCAAGATTTCGGCATCAGCAACACAACAAATGTCGACTTTTTGGGCGAAAGTAGCGGAATATTGATGCCACAAAATGACGTCAAAAATGTCGACCTAGCGCGCATCGGCTTCGGGCACGCCGTCGCTGTCACAATGATAGGTTTACTCTCCGCCGTCGCGTGTGTCATAAATGGCGGAACAACCATCACGCCAAGTTTTGTGTCAGCAATCAAATCTCCCAGCGGGCAAGCTATTCATCTCAAAAATGGCACAGGCGAACGCGTCATCAGTGAAAGCACAAGCAAGCGCGTCCGCAATATGCTAGCGCAAGTCGTCAACAAGCAAGAAGCCCTCTCCTTTATCCCCGGCTACGACGTCGGGGGCAAAACAGGAACATCACAAACCTATAAGAATGGCGTCATCGCAAGTGGCAAATATATTTCATCATTCATCGGCATATATCCCGCCGAAAAACCCGATTATCTACTGCTAATAGCCGTCGACGAGCCCAGCAACGGCGCATATTACGGCAGTGTGGTTGCTTTACCATACGGGAAAATGTACTTTGAGCAAATGTTCAAAATTTTAAACATAGAACCAACTTACATAGAAAACGACGCAAAAAAATTAGAGAAAATAGTAACTATTCCCAACGTTGTCGGCAAAGGACTCGCAACCGCAGTCGCTGAACTCATCGAAGTAGGCTTGCAATACGAAATTCAAGGCGACGGCACCATTGTCAAAGAACAACTCTTGCCCGCAGGAACAAAAACCCACAAAAACGACACCGTCCTATTAATAACATAATCAAAAATATTGCAACAATGCACCGCACACAAGCGTCCTAGCATAAATAATAAAAGGAGCAAATATGAAAATAGAAAAAATAATCCAAGGTATCTCCCTAAAATCATCCCAAGGTGTGGCAAAGCAAGAAATAGAAGCAATCAGCATAGACCCCGCAACCCCCGCCGACTTGTTTGTAAATCTAAAGTTAGACCCCACTCTCGCGCAAGAGAATACCAAAAAAGCAATCAATAACGGCGCAAAAATCATCCTTACAGAAGTGGAAATTCCGCTCAACATCCCCCAAATCGTCGCAAAGAACGTCCGCAACGCTCTCGCTCTCAGCGCCTGCAATTTTTACTGTAACCCTTCAAAAAAACTCAAAATGATTGCAATCACTGGCACCAACGGCAAAACAACATCAACATATATCCTAAAATCAATTTTAGAAAAAGCAGGTTACAAAGTCGGACTTATCGGCACCAACCAAAATATGATAGGCGACCAAATTTTACCTGCGCACTTGACAACCCCCGACCCACTAGAATTACAAAATTTACTCAGCAAAATGCAACAAAGCGGTTGCGACTTTGTCGTTATGGAAGTCTCCGCCCACGCCTTATTTTTCAACAAAGTCGACGGCATCAAATTCGAATGTTCTATTTTCACAAATCTCACGCAAGACCACCTAGACTTTTTTGGCAATATGCAAAACTATGCGCAAGCCAAAGCGCAACTGTTCAAAAAGGCTAAAAGCAAGAATTGCATATTCAATGTCGACGACGATTACGGACATCTCTTTGCGCGTTCTTGCGATGCCAACCGCGTCATTAGTTTCGGCATCAACAACCCCTCCGACGTTTTTGCCGTCAACCTTGATGTCGACCTTACGCAAAGCCGTTTTTTTGTCAACGCATTTGATGAAATCGCGGAAATATGCATTCATATCGGCGGAAAATATAATGTCTACAACGTTCTCGGCTGTATCGCGTGTTGCCATGCACTTAATATAGATATGTCAAAAATCATCGACGGCATTTCCGCAGTTGCAAATATCAACGGACGTTACAACACCTACAAAAGCGCCAAAGGATATCAAATCGTCATCGACTATGCCCATACGCCCGACGGCTTAGAAAACCTACTCTCTAGCGTCAAGGAACTCACCCCCAACCGACTCATCGCAGTGTTTGGATGTGGCGGAAATCGCGACGCCACCAAACGCCCAATAATGGGCGAAATCGCAGGTAAAATCGCAGATATATGCGTACTGACAAGCGACAACCCACGTTATGAACCCCCAATGCGCATAATCGATCAAATCGAACAAGGTGCGAAAAAGTCAACGACAAATTACATGAAAATCGAAAATCGTCAAAACGCAATCGAATACGCAAGCAAAATTGCCCGCAACGGCGACACTATCGTCATCGCAGGCAAAGGGCAAGAAACCTACCAAGAAATTGACGGCGTCAAACACCACTTTTCTGATAAGGAAATCGTGCTCGACATCATCGCCCGCGAATAAAAAATCGCCATTTTGCATATAGTAAAAAAGGGTGAAAAATGCAAGTGTTCCTACTAAGTATGTCGTGCGCCTTTCTCCTATCCGTCGCACTCGCGCCAATCGTTATCAAACTCGCAAAGCGTCTTAAAGCCAGTCAAAGCATACTACAATACGTCGAACTCCACAAATCAAAAGAAGGAACCCCCACAATGGGCGGTTTTATCTTTATTGTCGCAATCGTCGCAATTAGTATATTGTTTTTGCGCAACAATAGCCAACTCGCCACCGTCGCACTCGCCACAATGTGCGCTTTTGGCTTGCTTGGGTTTCTTGACGACTTTTTAAAAGTCAAGAACCGCCACAACCTAGGACTCCGCGCCTACCAAAAAGCACTCGGACAATTCGGAATTTCAATCATAATCGCATTTTTTGCATACAATAGCGGACTTATCGGCAGTTCAGTCATCGTCCCATTTTGTGGAATTGAATTCAATCTCTCAATTTGGTTCATCCCATTCACAATTTTTGTCCTACTTGCTATTACAAATAGCGTCAATCTTACAGACGGACTCGACGGTCTTTCTACAGGGACAAGCCTTGCGTACCTAACCATATTTGCCATATTGCTATTATCTATCTATACAACAAGCATAGAAATGGGCGAAAGCGCTCAACTAATTAGCGAACAAAAAAATCTAATCTTTGTCATATTCATCTCAATCGGCGCGCTACTCGGCTTTTGGATATATAATTTCTATCCCGCCAAAATTTTTATGGGCGACGTCGGTTCACTCGCACTCGGTGGACTAATTGCATCAGTGAGCATATTCACACGCTTTACACTACTAATGCCACTCGTCGGATTTGTTTTTGTATTAAGTGCTGTTAGCGTAATCATCCAAGTATTGCACTACAAGCGCACCAAACGTCGCATTTTCCTAATGGCACCATTCCACCACCATTTAGAGAAATTAGGAATCAAAGAAACAAAAATCACAATTATCTACACCACTTTCACATTTATTATAGGCGCAACGTGTCTTGCATTTATGCTATAATCACTATAATCATCAGCACACAACTTTTGGCGTTAGTTATGCCTAAATTGTCGTTATGTATTATTTTAATTCTCAATAAAAATATAAAGGCGTAAAAATGTACTTGTCCCACATTTTACAAAAAAAAAATTATCATTTTCAAAAAAAATGAGCACAAAAACATTTGATATTTTTTTATATTTGTGTTAAAATAATATAGAAAATCAAAAATAAGGAGAGTAATGTTATGATTTTTAGAACAAATGTTCCAGGGGGGGGGGGTACTTCTAATAGCATAGCCTCCTACATCGATAGAAAAAATCGTGAAAAAGAACACAGTTTTTCTAAGTGTAGGCACCTTGATTCTCTAGACGATGACCCCGATGAAGAACTCATCAATGGGGAAGAATTGCAACAAGAGAATATAGAGTGTCAGTGTTGTAGTCGAGATTATGCTTCATTAGGCAAATTAAACTACAATAGAAAACAAAAAAAGTATTCTACGTACAAAATTAAATATTCAACAAGTAAATCTGCAGTGCAAATTGTGCTGTGGCTTTTGGCATTGGTACTAACATTAGGCGTGTGGATGTTTTCGTCTTTTAACTCTGACTTTAACGAATCCGTCAGAATCGCTAATGTCGCTGAAGCGTGGAGCGGTAGCGGGACAGATAGTAGCCCTTATATCATTAACGACTTGTCCGATTTAACTACTTTAAAAACAAATGTTTCAAGTGGGACTACTTATAGCAATACATATTTTAAATTGAATAATAATATAACAATAAGTAGCTCTTCTTGGAATGGTATTGGGACTTCAAGCTATTCTTTTGAAGGCACATTTGACGGCAATGGTCACATAATTACACTTAGCTCTACAGAAAATGGCGTTTTTGCATATGCTAAGGACGCGATCATACAGAACCTAGGTGTAGACGGAACACTAAGCGCTAGCGATACAGTCTATGCTGGAACGATTTGTGGATATGCATACGAAACAAATTTTACGAATTGTTGGAGTACTTGCGATTTGAGTCATTATAATAACTATTATTCAATTTCGGAAGAACACTGTGGCGTTGGAGGACTTGTAGGATGTTGTATGTTTTACTGCAAAATGGTAAATTGCTGGTATGGTGGGGAATTGACTGTAAATTGCGATCTTGCAACTAGCGGACAAACTGAACGGAAACTATCGGTGGGTGGTTTAATCGGACTTGTTGTGAATAGTGAAGGTTCGCCTGTGATAGTAAGGACTTCATATTGTTTGGTTATATTCAATCTTAAATTCGGCGACGGTGGATTGCCTGAAAACACGTTACGAACTATTTATAACGTAGGACAGTTAGTGGGGAGAGCGACACCTAGAGGTTCAACCACCGAAACCACTATTTTAGAAATAACCGATTGTTTTGCTGTAGGAACAAAACCTGTTTGGGAAACGACGCTTAGCAATGCAACCAGCACTAACGTCTACTTACTAACTGATGACACGTCAGACGACACATCGATTTTTACAACTTCAGACTATTTTACAAATGGTGGAACGACACCCTACCAGTGGAGCAGTTCGAACGCGTGGAATTTCGAAAATGTGTGGTATTTCACAGATGAAAGTCCTTTAGACTATCCCGTCCTAAAAGCGTTTGCGGTAGAATATGACGGTATGACGATTACTTTCGATGCAAGAACGAATGGTAGCACTAATAGTATTGGGGGCAACGCGAGTGTGGAAATAAAGAAAGTTGGTAGCGGTGAAAGTTTCACGCCAGATACATCAACATATTACGTAAGTGGGATGAAATCAGGTTGGACTTTCAAAGGTTGGAGCGAGTCGGCAAATTCAACTACACTTGTAAGTGGGTCATTGACAATTAGTAACGACAAAACCTTGTACGCAGTGTATCAAGGGACCTTGACCGCGTACTTCTATCAACTCTCTTCCACGACTAGCACATCAAAGTCTACCACTATTTACAACAATCAAAGTGCGTCAATAACCGCGCCAACAATAAATACCAATAGTGATGGTTGGAGTATTGTTGGTTGGGGAACAAGTAAAACTGCAACATCTGCGAGTTTCAAAAGTGGCGCGACCGCAACAATAACGAATGGCACAACATATTACGCAATATACACTAACCGCGTGCAAGTAACTTATACCGCAAATGGCGGTTCGGGTACGAGTATGACTTATTCTCAAGGGTCAGCATATTTCACAGCAAATGGTACTACTTCGTATAATACCAGTCCTGCAAAAATAACACTTAAAACATGTACTTATACTAAAAGTGGTTGCAATTTCTTAAAATGGGCGGTGGGTAGCACGAGTGGAACACAATATTCAGCGGGCGAAACTGTTTCGATGACCGCATCTGCAACACTTTACGCCATTTGGTCAATAAGTATGACACTTAATGTTACTTTCAGCAACACGACGAGCAGTGACGGTGGTATAGTTTTGTATATTTACAAAAAAAATAGCAGTGGCGGTTACGATGAATTCTATACCTACTATTTTAGCGGAACTACAAAGACGCATTCAACAACAGTAAACCTTACACAAAACGGACAATATACACTACTTGTCAGCAAGCCATATACGTGGACTCTAGGTGTAATTGGCTCAAATATTACGAACGGAACGCTAACAAATAATAAGTATACATTCACAACGTCAAGCAGTAGCGGAACAATCTCTGTTACAACATCAGGTGGCACACCACCCAATACCATTGTTGTCATTTAACAATAAATGTGATAGAATAATACCTTATTATTGAAGTAGTAGAAACACTAACTTAGGGTCATTTAACGCTGTTATGTCATTATTAGTAATACTATTATCACATAATTCCTTATTATTAAAGTGGTACAAGTACTCTCTTAGGGTCATTGCGAGCGAAGCGTCGGTGCCAGACGGCACAGGTGCAGATGTGTGTTGGTGCGAGTATGTTGTTGTGAGATGACAACCGAACCTGCAGTCAAGGCGAGGCTTGCCCGGAAGGGGGTGTGGTTGTTTCTGGTCAAATATGCACTTTGACTATGGTGGCAAATAATCAATAGCGTCCTTATTTTCATCGTAAGGTACTCTCTCTATCGTCATTGCGAGTGAAACGTCGCAATCTCCCGGAAGGGCAACCCGATATATTATGGGGTACCCACACTCATTGACCGCAGTAGCCACCTGTAGCGGTGCGCTTTCGCACCCGCACTAGCATTATAAAAAAGCATACATTATAAAATTGTATGCTTTTTTAATTTTTGTACTACTATGCCGAAAATCAACAAAAGTTTTAAATAAGAACAAAAGCAAGCACAAGATACGTGATAGTCAGCGCGCAAATCAAGCCCGACAGCGTGTAATACATCCATTTAATTTTGTTTTGGTTTTTTACTACTTTTCTTATTATAAGCATAACACTCAGCAGTGCAACCGAAAGTGTTGCAAACAGCGCAAGCAATTGTGCAGACTCTCCCTGCATAAATACCGACCCGCGGAAATAGAATATATCCGCAATCGCAAGAATGAGCCAGTGGAATGTTACGCCCCCCACAATGCTTGAAGTAGCTAGGTTGAAATTTTTCATTTTTACAAACATCATCGTCGTTACCACTTCTGGTAATGCCGTTGCAAGTGCAATGAACAGAGCGCCTGCAAGGTTTTTATTGATTGTATAAACATCCGCAATGACATTTGTAAGGTACGTCAATCCAATGCTAAAGATGATGAGCAAAATTGCACACAATGCAAACAACCAACCAAGTTGCGCAGGTGAAAATTTATACACAATTGATTTTTCGTTGTCAAAAGGTTCTTTCTCATTATCGCGGTTGAAATACAAAGTCAGTGCATAAAATGCAATAATTGCAAAACTAATGCCGTTGACATTGATTGTCGGGATGACGAACGAAACAGAAAGATACGAATACACCAAGACAATAATTGACAAAACAAGACAACAAACTGTCGTCGTCAAATTGTGCCTATGCATTTGACCATCAATAAATGTCTTGCACGCAATTATGATGAACACCGCCAAGATGCAAATATTCATTATATTGCTACCAAGTATTCCCCCATAAGCGAGATTTGGCTCAGAAAGCAAGCACGCGGACGAAATTGTTGTAAATAGTTCTGGCAAGGATGTAACCCCCGCAAGCACCACACCACCAAGAAATAAACTTGAAATTTTGGTACGCTTGTCAAGTTGGTTGAGTAGATTCGCAAGAGCGACAGACAAAACGAATATACACGCCATTGCAAAAATATAAATTGGTATCAAATACCACATAATATGTATCTCCTAAAATTAATGAATATCAAAGTATAGCATTTTCTAACAAATATGACAAGTGAATTAAGGGCAAATTTGACGCAAAAGAGTTATGCTGTGTAAATTTTATTCATTTCTTTTTTGAGTTTGCCAATAATTTTTTTCTCAATGCGTGAGATGTAACTCTGCGAAATATTCATCATATCTGCTACTTCTTTTTGCGTTTTTTCGTCAATTCCGTTAAGTCCAAAGCGCATCAGCATAATTTCTTGTTCGCGTTGTGGCAACTTCAAAATGACTTGCCACAATAGTTGTTTTTCCACCCCATTTTCTACAGATTTATATACAACATCATAGTCAGTTGCGAGAATGTCAGACAAAATTAGCTCATTTCCATCCATATCATAATTAAGCGGTTCATCAAGTGAAATTTCAGTTTTGAGTTTTTTAGATTTCCTTAAAAACATCAAAATTTCATTTTCAATACAACGCGAAGCATATGTCGCAAGTTTAATGTTTTTGTCGCCCTTAAATGAATTTATCGCCTTGATAAGTCCTATACTCCCGACCGAAATCAAATCTTCAATGTCAATGTTGGTGTTGTCAAATTTCTTAGATATGTATATGACAAGTCGCAAATTGTGTTCAATCAAAGTCTGTTTTGCATTTTCATCTCCCTGCGCTAACTTTGCAATATAATACGCCTCATCATCTTCCTTAAGTGGGGCAGGTAATTCCGTCCCACTAATATAAAAAACAAAGTCCTCATACTCAACCAGCCCCTTACCCGAAATAAAATTTTTGAAAAGTTGTAATATTTTTTGAAAAATCATAATAACTCCTAATGAAATATATGTACATAGTATAATGAATTATGCAATCATTCAAGGGCACTGTCGCTGACAATTGCATCACATCCTTGATTCGTGCTTAAGTCAATAACTGCTACGCGCGCATTGACAATTGTTTTCTTGTTTGATATTATCAATTTGTCGACCAAGAAAGTATCGACAACATTATATTTTCCGCTCGCCGTGCTACAAATGACCTTTTCATACCCTCGCATTTTTTCAATTCCGCGCGATGTAATAGAACAAAATTTCAGCCGACTAATAAATGTGATAGGGAGTTTAGTGCGCTCATCTAGTAATTGATTGCCACTGTCGATAAGCGCCAAAAGTTCAAGTACTTGCCCGCAGAATTCGGCGTAAATCCACGTATTGTGTCTTTTTTGCTGTAACGCAAAGTAAATGTTTTTGCCCCCAATGTAGAAAATGCCCGCCCCAACAAAAATCAGTGAAATAGGGAAATCTGATTGATAATTGACTTGCGTGCCCATTATTTGCATCCCGCTGACAAACCCCTGCAATCCGTAGCAAATACCCCCCATCAAAAATGTCGCGAAAATAAAGCATAAGTACGCAAGCATAAATTGTTTTATTTTACTAAAGCAAAACGCCACGCCCACAATTATCATTCCCATCAATAGTTTGACAATAAATAGTACTCCACTATTAATGTTTAAAATTGGTGTAAGCAACGCAAAAGCAACTGCCACACACAAGGATAGGAAAAAGCGAAGATTTGCAATGCGTAATTTCAAAATTTTTGCCACCGAGTACAAAATTAAGAAATCAATTATCAAATTGTCGAGCAGAACATATTCAATATAAACAATCATCATTTAATTATAGCGCGCAAAAACTATATTGCCAATAAGAAAAAACACTTATTATATCGCATAACAAGAAAAAATGTCCTTTCTTGTCAAAATGCCGAATAAATATTTTTGTTTTGGAAATAATGATCGAGAGGTTCAAGAATGATAACAAAAGTAATAATTTGCGGTATCGACACTTCACAACTGCCCAAATATACTAGCGCCGAACAAATTGAAATGCTAACTCTCGCGCAAAATGGCAATGAACAAATGAAAACTAAATTCATTTATGGTAATCTACGACTTGTTTTAAGCGTTATGCATCGTTTTTTGAATAGATATCCCAATGCAGAAGATTTGTTTCAAGTCGGCACCATAGGACTAATAAAGGCGATTGACAATTTTGATATGACTCTAAATCTCAAATTTTCAACATATGCCGTTCCAATGATAATCGGCGAAATACGCCGTTTTCTCCGTGACAACAATTGTGTCCGCGTTACACGCAGTATGCGCGACCTTGCTTATCAAGCGCTGAAAATGCGCGACAAACTCGAAGGAAAATTTAACCGCGAACCTACAATTGAAGAAATAGCCAAAGAACTAAATCAGAGTTTCAAAGCAGTTTCAATCGCACTCGACGCAATCAACGAGCCGATGAGTTTATACGACCCAATCTACAACGACGACAGCGACACAATTTCATTGATGGAACAAGTAAGTGATAATTCTTGCAATGAAGATGACTTTTCTACTAAAGTTTCCATAAAAGAAGCACTAAAAACACTTCCCGCAAAAGAACGTGAAATTTTAGAAATGCGCTACTTTATGGGCAAAACGCAAATCGAAATTAGTAAGAAAGTCGGCATATCGCAAGCGCAAGTTAGCCGACTTGAAAAGAACGCTCTCCAAATTGTTCGTCGTGCCCTTTGATTTTTTCTACTATAATTTTAGGATAAAAACTTATCCATTTTTGTTTTGAATTATTTTTATTACGTGAAATAGAAATTTAGTTTAATAAAGTTATTATTAGTCTCATAACATTTTTGGGGAACCAAATTTGTTATGGTACTTTTTTTATAGTCCTAATGTCAATGATGTTTTCACACAAAAACTGATTACAAATGCTGAAAAAAATGCTAAAACATATTGAAATTTTTATTTTTTAATGCTATAATATACGCAAAAGGAGAGAAAAGTATGTTTTGGGACGAAATAGTTTCACTTTTTACGGAAATAAATGTTGTTCCTGCAATCTTGTTGACTTTAGGGCTTATTCTTTGTATAATAGAGATGTTTGTCCCAGGGTTTGGTGCCTTTGGCATTAGTGGCATTGTTTGTCTACTCGGCGGGATTGTCGCCAAAATGCTTTATGGTGGAACGATTACGCAAATGATTGCTTTGATTGTCATTTTTGCAGTCATTTTGCTCATAATGTTCGGCATCGCAGTTTGGTCGGCGAAACGTGGTTTAATTAGTCGTTCGCCAATAATTTTGAAAGAAACTGCATTGCCCGAGAATTATGCTGAAGTTGACAAATCTTTGCAGAAGCTCAAAGGGAAAGAGGGGTTGACTGTAACAGTTTGTAGACCGTGTGGAACAATCCAAATCGACGATAAGTATTACGACGCAAGTTCAGTTGACGAATATCTTGGCAAAGGAACACTCGTCAAAGTCGTTGAAGTCGACGGAGAGCAAATTTATATTCAAAAAGTTTAATACATACTTTGTTTTAATAAGGAGAAAATGATGATTACAAATTTATTGGCAGGAATGCCGTCTTGGGCGTATTGGTTAATTGCACTTGGCGTTTTGATTGTAATTGCAGTAGTTATTTGTTTACTACTACCGTTTGGGTTATGGTTTAGAGCGCTTGTGTCAGGCGCACACATTTCAATGGCGCGAATGATTGGTATGAAATTTAGACAAGTTGATATACATATGATTGTCAATGCGTACATAAGTGCGCGCAAAGCTGGTCTTAACCTTTCTTGTAACGAACTTGAAGCACATTATATGGCAGGTGGGGACGTCAATAAGGTCGTTGATGCATTGATATCAGCGCATAGTGCGAAAATTCCACTTGACGTCGATACTGCTAAAGCAATTGACCTTGCAGGGCGTGATGTTCACGAAGCAATTAAAAGTACTGTAAAGCCAAAGATTATTGAATCAGGCGTCATCGCCGCCATTTCTAAAGACGGTATTGAGTTGCGAGTCAAAGTTAGAGTTACAGTAAAGACTAACATTAGCCGTTTGATTGGTGGCGCTGGAGAAGAAACAATTCTCGCTCGTGTCGGCGAAGGTATTGTTACCACAGTCGGCGAGAAAGATTATCGTACGATTCTAGAGAAACCCGATTTGATTTCACAAACGGTTCAAAGCAAGAATCTCGATACTGGGACTGCGTTCGAAATTATTTCCATTGACGTCGCAGACATAGATGTTGGTAAGAATGTTGGTGCTCAACTTTCGATTGACCAAGCTGAAGCGGAAAAGAAAGTTGCTCAAGCAAAAGCTGAGGAAGCAAAAGCAGCTGCAGAAGCAGAAGAAAAGAAGATGATTGCAGAGACGCAAAGAATGCGTGCACAAGTCGTCCTTGCTGAAGCCGAACTGCCAAAAGCGATGGCGGATGCGTTCCGTCAAGGTCAGCTCGGAATTATGGACTATTATCGTATGCAGAATTTGCAAGCGGATACAACTATGCGAAAATCAATCGCAGGTCCAAGTGATAATAAAGACGTCAATGATAAAGAAAACAAACGAAGAAAAGAGCAAAAACCTGATAGCATTGACGACTGATGAGATTTGAATATGGAAAACTAAAAATGCGCGAAAATATCCGCGCATTTTTTAATTTCGGTTCTTTAGTCACTAAATTGAATGAAAAAATTTGCAAATATTTTTTGAAAACTGTTGTATAATAATTAAAAATGTTGTATAATGATTACAAATAAAAACAAAGTATTCGAAATATTAGTTTTGCACAAAAATTAATCAAAGGAGTGAATAAATTTATGTCAGCAGTATGGTATGCAATTATTGCAGTCGCATTGTTATTTTTGATAATTGCGCTACTTAATAGCCGTTTTTATACAAAACAAGGCAAAAAGGATAAGAAGCCAAAAGATAAGAAACCGAAAGAGAAAAAGGAAAAGGTTAAAAAAGATAAAGCAATAATAGGAAAGAAAGAAAAATCATCTTCAAAGTTTGTGCGCCCGCGTGATTTAATCAAACAAAAAGAAGCACAAAAAGAGGCGGAAAAGGCGAAACAACAAGCGGAACTCGACGCAATGCCGAAAGAGCCAGAACTTGGCGAAGGGGAAAGCGACAACCCAAATTTTACGGAACCTCGCCTAAATAATACGAATGATAATGTCGAAAAAAAAGAAGAAACAATCGCCGACGAAATTAAACGCTTGTCTCCTGAAATGAAAGCACTTATATTCGGAGACGCTTTAGATAAAAAATAATAAATTGCTCTATTTTGTTAATTTAGCAAAGAGTGAGTAAATTAGATGCTATTTTAAGAAAGTCTCAGTTATTTTCTTGTGTATACAAATAAAAGATAAGGAGGAAGGAATATGTTTTGTCCAAAGTGTGGGAGCGAAAACGACCCCAACGACAACTATTGTAGGTTTTGTGGCTCAGAATTGCATACTAGTGATTCGAACACAAATAATGTTTCTCAAAATAAGAAAAACAGTTCAAATGCAGTTTCAGGGTTTGTTTGTAGTCTTATTGGGATGTTCATTTTTGGTTTTTTGTGTATTATCGGCTTGATTTTGAGCAAAAAGGCATTAAATGAAGCAAAGGAAACAGGCGCGCCAACAGGGCTTGCAACAGCGGGTTTTGTGCTTGGAATTATTGGAACAATTTTTTGGGTTATGTGTGTTTTTATTATCAGTGATATAATGTATCTTTAATTCTAAAAGTGGATTTGCGCGTTATATGGGTTTATTCATTTATGCAATGATGCAAAATTGTTGAGATGGTATGAATTATTAGTTAAATAATATCGTATTATGTCTAGTTGACTCGATTTATCTAGTTGACTAGATTTTTTTTGTAATGCGTTTTGTTGCATATGTTTTACACTAAAATCATTAAATATTAGTATAGAATGGAGAATAATTGTATGGAAGTTGTGGAGTATTTCAAGAAAGACATTTTTGAACTAGAATACAAGTGCTATTTTACAAAATCATACCTATATCTTATGGGGGGAAAAAAGCTTTTGCTTTGTACAAGTGATGAAATTGTCATTTTGCTCAAACGAAACAAATTCCAAATTATTGGTACAAATCTTGCAATAGAAGAACTTGCAAAAAGGGAAATTCGCATAAGTGGCAATATCAAATGTATAAATATTTTGTAGAGGTGGCTATGAATAAAATAAAATGTAGAGTAATTGGCAACTCTCCCCAAAATTTTATTAATGCATTATATAATAGAAATATCACAATATACAATTTACAAATAAAAGATAAAGAAATGGTATTTAGTATTGAATATAAGTATTTTGATTCGGTACAAAAATTATTTAGCCAAATAAATTATAAAATTGAAGTCATTTCCGCCCCAAAATTTTCGACATTCAAAGGTTTTTTAAAAAGTAGTGTTGGCGTATTGCTTGCGTTTGCCATTGTCGTGATAGGTTTGTCGTATTATTCCGCCCGTATTTGGCAATACCGTATATATGGACTTAATAATATAAAAAACGAAGAAATAGTGCAAGTTCTTAACAAAATCGGAGCTAAAAAAGGCACTACAAAATCAACAGTTGATTTAAATGCCCTTTCAGTTGCGTTGATGAGAAATATTGACAACATCGCACTTTGTTCAGCCAATTTTGTCGGGACAACACTTGTCATAACTATTAGCGAAAAAATCGACAATTCTGCATTACTTGGAGAATATGCTCCAATTGTTGCGCAATGTTCGTGCATAATCACAAAAATCATCACAACAGCAGGCACGGCCCTTGTCAATGTCGGGGACAAAGTGGCAAAAGGACAAACAATAATCGCTAATTACATCGTCGACTCAAACGGCGCACGTATCCCAAGTAAAGCGCGCGGGGAAATTTCATTTGATGCATATTATACATTTTCAAAAACCTACTACACAAATATTACAAAACTTGAGCGCACTGGTAAAATCCAAAAGTTTGTGTCAGTTGAAAGTAGACAAAAAGATGCTTGCAAGTTCACTAAATATGAAGTCGAAACAAAAACATACTATCTTTCAAAAATTATTCCGATGAAAATTATAGAAACAATATATTACGAATTGAACGAAATACAATATCCCATTGACATTGAAAAAGATGTGCAAAAACTGGTAGAAATTACAAAAAATGAGGCAAAGAATATTCACAATATAAAAGATTTTAAAGAAGAAATTGTCAATATAGTTCCCACACAAGACGGCGGGAAACAAATCTCAGTAACATATAAGGTGAATGAAAATATGGTTTTTTGATTTTTTATTGCTCTCAAAAAAAATAAAATACAAAAAAATTACTAAAAGTGATTGTCTTAATTAAAAAAATATTGTATAATTAATCAAAGGAGAAAAAACCTTTCAACCAAAAATAAAAAAATGCAATCAAATGGGGTAATATATGTTCAAAATTAATAATGAAAATGGCTACCAAATTAAAGAAGAACTTATTCAAAAATCATCTAAAGCTTTGTCAAAAATAGTTGGACAAAACAATAAAAAATTTTATGCCATCTTAAATTTTGTTGATGTTGAAACTATACACGAAATGAATAAAGAATTTCGCGACAAAGACCGTCCAACTGATGTATTGTCCTTTAGAATGCTTGAAAATGGTTTGCGAACTAAAATAAACAAAAAAAATTACCCATTCGATTACGATAGGGAAGAAAAGAAAGTGTTCATTGGCGAAATATTCATTTGTTACGACGTCGCAGTCTCGCAAAGTCAAGAATATGGGCATTCCCTTGATCGTGAAATTTGTTTTTTGAGCGTTCACGGACTCTTGCATTTGCTAGGGCTTGACCACGAAGCAGAATTTGAAAGAGCAATTATGTTTGACTTGCAAGATAAAACTATGGAAAGAATGAAATTGGAGAGATAAAATGGAATTTAAATCAGGATTTGTTGCGCTTATCGGATTGCCAAACGTTGGTAAATCGACACTCATCAATGCGTTACTCAAAAAGAAAGTGTCAATCGTTACGCCAAAACCACAAACAACGCGCAATAAAATTATGGGAGTCTATAACACACCTAATAGGCAAATCATATTTGTTGATACCCCAGGCATCCACAAACAAAAAAATGCACTTGATAGATTTATGAACAAAAGCGTAGAATCAGCAGTCGAGGATGTCAATCTCATATTAATTATCGTTGATGCGACAAAGGTTCTCTATGAGCAAATTTATACACCACTCAAGAAAATTGACGCAAAAAAAATACCAACATTTTTAGTCGTCAACAAAGTAGATGAATCTACGATTGAAAAAATCTATCCGCAAATTGAAAAGATTAAAGATGAAACAGCATTTAAAGAAATTGTCTTTATCTCAGCAAAGAAACGCCAAAATCTAGATATTTTACTTGAATTGATTGACCCATACTTGACAGATAACATAAAATATTATCAAGATGAAGATTTGGATGATAAAAAAATTAACAACTTCATCGTCAGTGAAATTATTCGTGAAAAAGCGCTATATCTTATTCGCGAGGAAATCCCACACGGCATCGGCGTTAAAGTCGAAACTATGGAGCGTAATGGCAAAATGTTAAACATTTCAGCCACAATTTATTGTGAAAAACAATCGCATAAAGCAATCATCATTGGCAAAAATGGGCAAATGCTCAAAGATATAGGCACACGTGCGCGCCAAGAACTTGAAAAAATTTATGATACGAAAATTTTTCTCGAACTTTGGGTCAAAGTTAAAGAGAATTGGAAAGATAGTACAGGTTTACTAAACGAACTTGGTTTTACAGATGACGACATATAATCACGCAAGCACGCAAGCGTTTGCCGATATCGATGAATTTCTCGCAAGGGTTAAGTAAAAAATTAACCCGTATAAAAATCGATAAACAACAAAAAATAAATCGGAGGTAAAAATATGAACGAATTTGAATACTTTATAGAATTATTAGACAGAGCGTTCTACAAAACAGGCAACATTGGGTATAGAAATCTCAAAAATGTGCTTGTGCACCCCGAATTGTTTCCGTTTTTATACGTGCAAGACGAAAAACAAAACACAAAGGACTAAGTTATGGCAAAAGAATACAAGTGTGACGCAGTCGTAATCTACTCTGCCGATTACCGAGAGTATGACAGATTACTCACTCTCTATGCGCCAACATTTGGGGAAAAGAAGGTTATATTGCGCGGATGCAAGAAACCCACCGCGAAATTGCGATACGCAAGCACGCCACTTTTTTATGGCGAATTTGTGCTTGTCGATGGTAAAGGGTACGACATTGTCAAAACCGTTGATAGCAAAAAAACTTTTTTTAATATCCCAAAGGATTATGAGAAATATCTTGACGCATGCAATATTTTAAAAATTGTCGACGCAAATGGGGAATATAGTAGTCCCCGTTTGCTTTTTATGCTATTGATTACATATTTGTCAATCATTGATATCGAAAATGCAAATCTTGATGTCGCGACATCGAAATTTTTTGTTGAAATATTAAAAATGCAAGGATTAGGACTAAATACAACTAATTGCAATGCGTGTAATTGCCAATTTGACAATAATGTGTTTTATGACCACGACTTTAGCTTCTTATGTGAAAATTGTCGTAGTCTAAAAAGTGAACAAATAAGTAGGGATATAATTGACACGATAAATACTATTCAAAATAATAAATTTATCCAACTTGCACAAATAACATTTGATGAAAAAGCGTTAAAATCAGCAAAAAGAATACTAAAAGAAATTATAAATCGACAATTTTTCTTAAATTTATAAAAAAAATATCAAAAAAAAGGAATTTCGCGTCCTATAGTTGTATTATAACATTGAACGCGATTTTTAGGAGAAAAAAGGCATTAGATGGATAGACTAAAAGATGGCTTTATTATGGACTTAAAGTCTCGCTGTAGTTTTTCTCAAATTGCTTCAAAGTATTTGGAACTGACCCCAAAAGGGCGCAACTACTGGGCACGATGTCCATTTCATTATGAAAAAACTCCTTCGTTTTCGATAGATGAGTACGAAGGCTTTTATCATTGTTTTGGTTGTGGGGAAAGCGGAGATTTGATTCAATTCATTCGAAAGATGGAAAATCTCAGTTTTATGGAAGCAGTCGAGTACCTTGCAAAAATGGTTGGTATCGAAGTCGAGTATGACAAAAGTGTCGACGCAAAAGCAATCGCTGAGAAAAATCGAGAAAAGAAAGAAGTCCTAAAAGCACTAAATGATGCAAAAGAGTTTTATAAGAAGCAAATTTATGCAAAAACATCAATAAAAGCGCAAAATTATCTGCGTGATAGAAAAATTAACCGCGCCTCACTAGAAAATTTTGAAATAGGTTATAGCCCAAATTTTCAAGCAGTGGTGCACAATCTAAAAGAACTTGGTTATGATATACAAACATTGGTCAATGCTGGCATTGTTTCGAAAAAAGATGAAAAAATTTATGACGCAGTCGCCGAAAGATTGATTTTTCCTATCTATAATAATTATTGTGAAGTAATTGGTTTTTCAGGCAGAATACTTGACAAAGACCTCGACGTTCCTAAATACAAGAACACGCGCCAAACAGTCGTCTTTGATAAATCGCGAGCAATATTTGGACTAAAGCAAGTAATAGAAGCAAAGCGTGAGCAACGCTTCAATACATTGATTCTAGCCGAAGGTCAAATTGACGTCATTATGCTCCATCAATTCGGGTTTCAAAACGCTGTTGCCACGCAAGGAACAGCACTAACAGACCAACACGCAATTATGTTGAAGAAAATTTGCGATAATGTTTTAGTTTGCTATGACGGCGACAATGCAGGGCAGAAAGCAACATTTCGCGCGCTGGACATCTTGCAAAATGCTGGTCTAAGCATAAAAGTCATAACAATCCCCAACGGACAAGACCCAGACGAGTTTTTAAAGAAAAACGGAAAAGAAGCGTTCGAGAAACTCATTGAAAATGCAGAAGAACTTATGGACTATAAACTCCGCATTACAGCGCAAAGCTTTGATATGACTTCAAATGACCAAAGAACAAAATTCTTAAAGAAAGCCATTGGAATAGTTTGTGAATTATCAAGTCTAGCGCTAGCTGATGTATATGTGCGTCCAATCGCAAAATATGCGAACGTTACAGAAAATGTCGTGCGTGAAAGTTTAACCGCACAAATGTCAACACTTAAGAAAGAAAAGAAAGTGTCAGATGAAAAGTTTAAGCATTTTTCACAAAACTTTGTCGATGCCAATCAAAAAGCGGACAAGATAATTTTGGCAAGTATGATTCACAAAAAGCCATTTGTTACCTATAGCCAACCCCTCGAATTTGTCAGTACAAATTATCAAAGATTATATAAATGGTTACTCACGAAGCATGAATCTAACACCGAATTTCGCATTAGCGAACTTTATGACTACTTTGACCTTGAAAATGACAAAGACATTGCAGAATTAATCAACTACAAATTCTCAAATTCGGAAGAAAAAGACAAGAAAGAATACCTAAATTCTCTCAATTTAAATAAAATTCGCACACTTGAAGTCGAAATCAAAGATTTAGAAACACTCTACAAGAATGCAAACGAACTTTCCAAACGTACTGAATTCCTTACAAGAATTAGCAATTTAAGTAAAGAACTCACAGTCCTAAAATCTACATTTATTAACTAAGCGCAAGCGCGCCACAAAGGAGTAAAATGGAAACAATATCACTCAAAGCGGAAGTCAACAAACTTATCGCATTAGGAAAAAGAAAAGGCAATAGATTGTCTGATGATGAAATATATATGAATATGCTAAAATTTGACGCTAGCCAAGAACAAATTGACGACGCCCTAAAACAAATAGAAAAAGAAGGCATATCCATCCAAATTAGCGACGAGCAATTTAAAGAAGAAGATTTGTATTCAATTGAAAATCTTATCAGCCAAGCGAGTATGGACGACCCCGTCAAAATGTACCTAAAGGACATCGGCAGACTTCCAATGTTGTCGCCAGAAGAAGAAATTGAAATTGCAATGCGAGTTTCAAACGGAGATGAATTTGCAAAAGAGCGCCTAGTTGAAGCAAACTTAAGACTCGTTATCAGTATCGCAAAGCGCTACGCCAACAAATCAAGTTTGCAACTTATGGACCTAATTCAAGAAGGAAATTTAGGGCTAATCAAAGCAGTTGAAAAATTCGACTACAAGAAAGGCTTTAGGTTCTCAACCTATGCAACATGGTGGATAAAGCAACACATCACACGTTCAATCGCCGACCAAGGCAGAACAATTAGAATCCCAGTCCATATGGTCGAAACAATCAACAAGCAAGCAAAAGTTTCGCGAGAGCTTCTACAAAAATTCAACCGCGAACCAACAACCGCCGAAATCGCCGAATATATGGGCATTCCCGAATCAAAAGTTATCGAAACACAACGCATCGCACAAGACCCACTAAGTCTTGAAAGTCCACTAGGTGAAGAAGACGACAGCAAAAGAGGCGACTTCATCGAAGACGAAACAATCAAATCGCCCACTGAAATCACAATGCAAAGTCAGTTGCGTGAACAAATTTTGAGCGTCCTTAATTTCTTGACTCCGCGTGAGCAAAAAGTTATCCGCTTAAGATATGGGCTTGACGATTCTCACCCACGTACACTCGAGGAAGTTGGCAAAGAATTTAATGTTACGCGTGAAAGAATTAGACAAATTGAAGCTAAAGCACGTAAAAAGCTTATGCGCCCAAATATCACGAAAAGATTAAAATCATTCTCGGAGAATTAATGAAGAAAAGATTGTCAAAACTTTGTAGTCTTACCAATGGCGTATCAGTTGCTGATATCGGTTGCGACCACGGATACCTTTGCGAAATGTTGATTGAGAAAAATTTTAACAATATATATGCTTGCGAAATCACAAACAATAATCTTAATAAGGCAAAACAAAATATAATAAATTATGTCAGTAGAAAGTTTAATAATGTCAACCTTGACCAAAATGTTTTGACATTTCAAAATTGCAAAGTGGAATTTGTTTTGTCAAATGGTTTTGACAATTTGCAAATCATACCAGATTGTGCTATAATTGCAGGGATGGGTGGAGAACTTATCATAGACATATTGTTTAGAGATTTAAATAAACTTCCCAATATCGTAGTTTTGCAACCAATGTCCAGAATAGAGCAATTGCGCTCAAAACTCATTGAGCAATATGAAATTATTGAAGATGAAATTTTGTTTGATTGCGGTAAATTTTATAACATCATTAAAGCAAGACGGGGCAGAGATAACCTTTCCGACCTTGAGATAAAGTTTGGTAGAACAAACCTACAAAATCTCACGCCAGAATTTAAAGAATATCTCACAAAAATCAAAAGTATAGCAAAAGGAATAAAAACTAAGCAATATGAAGATTTGTTAATCCAAATAGAAAAAGTAGAGGAAATGTATGAACAAAATATTAGAATACCAAAAAATTGACGGCGAGCTTTTGCAAATTGAAAGAAAAATCAAAGCAAGTCAAGCGCAAAAGATAATCGAACGCGAAAATAATGTTGCCAATGATGCACGCAACAAAATGAAAGATCTCGACAAGAAAGCCGAAGAACTATTGAAAGAATTCAATAAATTGCGCGAAATTATGAACAGCAATGTCAAAAATGTAGAAATTTTGGAAAAACAAAAAGTTGAAATGCAAGACAAAGCGCGCGTCAAAAAATTGTACGACAATATCAAGAATGTCAATGCCAACCTTGGAGTTATTGAAGATAGACTCAAAACACTCACTAACAAGATTGAAAACATTCTCAATTCGTATCGTAGCACCAAAAAAATGATTGAAAAAAGCAAAGAAAAGAAACAAAATGCTCAGCAAGAACTTGACAATGTTTCTGGGAAATACGAAAAGCAAATCAAAGAATTGTCATCAAAACTTGAAACAATTGCAAAGGACATCGATAGCAGAATGTTTGACGCGTACAAAAGATTGCGCGACGCAAAATATCCACCATTTGTGCAAGTCGTCGATAATGACGGAACAAACCGTTGTGGCGGTTGCAAAAGTCTAATTCCAGTTTCAAGAATGGACGCATTGAAATCAAATGGGCATATTGAATGTGAAAATTGCCATAGAATAATATATTTACCCGCTAAGTTTGACTAAAATATAAGTTGAATGTGGAAAAGAACAATGTTAATTTGACCATTTTGGTTAATTTTAATATGTTCTTTTTTATTTATTTTTCCCAAATTTGTTATATATGTTTCGATGTAGATTAAAAAATTTAATAACACTCTCCTATAGTGCACTAACTTATCGAGAAATGAAAGGCATAGAAAGTTCATATGCGCCGTCTATGATTATAATTGATGCGTAGAGATAACTGCACTATCGCACAAATATGACCCACCATACATACAATGTTATGAGGTAAAATATATGTGTGGAATAATAGGTTACGTCGGCGCAAAACCCGCAAAACAAGAAATACTGCAATCTCTCCAACTGCTAGAATATCGCGGTTACGATTCCGCAGGACTCTGTTGTTTTGAAAATGATAAACTAAAACTAATTAAGAAGCAGGGCAAAGTATCAGCACTCATCTCCGCGTGCGAAAATGAGTTCACAAGCGCACATTGTGGCATCGGTCATACGCGTTGGGCAACCCACGGCGACCCAAGCGACAGAAACGCACACCCACACCTAAGCGAAAATAACACCATCGCAATCGTCCACAATGGCATCATAGAAAACTTTGAGTCCCTAAAAGGCGACCTACAAAAGCGCGGAGCTCGCTTTCGTAGTGAAACCGACAGCGAAGTCATCGCCCAGCTCTTGCAAAAAAGCAAATGCGAAAGCGAACTTAAGAAAGTCCAAGAACTCGCCACTCTCCTAAAAGGCGCATATGCAATCGCAATCTTGTTCAAAAAATTGAACAATCAAATTTTCGCAATCAAAAAGAATAGTCCGCTAATCTTAGGCAAAGCACCCGACGGGTTCTATCTTTCAAGTGACGTCAACGCCCTAATTGGCAAAACGCACGAATATTACATAATGCAAGAAAACGACATAATATGGATAGATAATACCGACGTTTATCTCTTTGATAGCGCGCTCCACGCCAAAGACATTGCATACCAACCCCTATCGCTAACTCCCCAAGACATCTCACGTGGCGCGTTTGAACACTATATGCATAAAGAAATAATTCAAGTCCCGCAAGCAATTGACCTGACAATGAACGAGTTTACGCCAATGCAAAACCCACTCACCCGCATCCCAACCAACCTAATCAAATCAGTCGAACACATAAGTCTAATTGGTTGCGGAACCGCCTACAACGCAGGTAACACCGCCTCGTATTACGCCCGCGCGCGTGAAATTATTGTCGACTGCTATTACGCTAGCGAGTACCGCTACCAAAAATTTTTACCCCGCAAAAGCGAAATATGTGTATTCATCAGTCAAAGTGGCGAAACCGCCGACACAATCGAAGCCCTTAAAAAAGCAAAGTTGCAAAATATCCCCACAATTGTCATTACCAACGTTGCAAGTTCAACGCTAAATAAACTCGCCGACTACATCTTACCCACCAAAGCAGGGCCCGAAATCGCCGTTGCCTCAACCAAAGCATACAATGCGCAAATAACAGCGCTTTACGCATTCATCGACTACATCTATTGTATAAAGAACAACATAAATTATCGCACATGTATCTTGAAAAACAAATTGCAAGACATCTGCGCAAAATTAAAAACATATGATTTTTCAGCAATCGACCAACTTGCAAATGAATTAAAAAACGCCGACCGAGTATTTTTCATCGGGCGTGGCGTCGACTTTGCAACAAGCCAAGAAGCGTCGCTAAAATTAAAAGAAATTTCAAATATACACAGCGAAGCGCTGTTTTCAGGCGAACTCAAGCACGGAACGCTCGCCCTTATCGACCCCAATACCTACGTCATAGTTACTGCCACACAAAAGGAATTACTAGAAAAAACAATTAACAACGTGTACGAAATCAAAGCGCGTGGCGCAAAAGTCATAATGTTCACACAATTCCGCGTTGCAATCGACGCCGTCGACATTCTCGTCCCACTCCCCCCAACCGACCAATCTATAATGGCAGAAATCGCAATTTACCCACTGCAAATGCTCGCATATAAAACCGCGCTTTATAAAGGACTCGACCCCGACAAACCCCGCAATCTCGCAAAATCTGTCACTGTCGAATAAATTGCTTATATCTTTTCTACCGCACAAATCATCATCTGGACAAAATCGAATTGTTGCGGTTCCAAAGTGTAAATCTGTCGTTCACACTTTGAGTCAATGCAAATAATAGTACAAGGTGAGTTTTCTTTATCCTTGAACCCTAAAATTCTGTCAGTTGTTACATTGTATAATTTTGCAAGAGCAATAATTAGCCCACCGTGTTGACGATTGTAGCCAAGTTCATAAGCGTTGTAAGTCGTAAGCGGTATCCCAAGCGCCCTTGCCACTTCTATTTGTTTCCACCCTTTTAATTTGCGTAGTTCTCTCATTGTTTCGCCAATGCGATTAGCATCATCAAACCGTTCAAATTGGTTTCCTTTTATTGTTTTTGGCAAAGCGTCATTTAAAGTGAGTACACTTTGTTCTTCAAATGCATTTTGAATATCATTTGTATTGCCATAATTTTTTAATATTTCACTTTCCGAAAAAAGTATATTTTGTTCTTTTCTTTTGTTCATAATACACCTCAATTACATAAATTATAGAATTTTTTCTTAATTTTACATAATAAATACTCAAAATTACTTGACAAAAACGTAAAATATGTATATAATTAATCAAAATTACATAAAATAAGTAATAATATACAATGGAGAAAGACATATGATCAACAAATTTAGACATAATGCCAAAATTGAAAAAAATCACACTCTTTCAAGTTTGCATATAAGTAAGGGGAAAGCAGGGAAAACTGCAACCAACAAGACCAAACTAAATACTCCCAAATTAAATGGTCCGCACCCCCCGCATTCTTTTTCTCAAAAAAGTAGGTACAAAATCAATATTAAGCATTCCACGACAGATTTTAAAATCGGAACTTTTTTATGGGTTTTAGTTTTTGTGGTAACTTTTATTTTTTGTTTTATGGAGAATAGAAAAATACTAGTGTGTATAGGCGACACGTATGCAATAGTTACCACTGATCATCTGTGTTACGACTATGCGAGTTGGAAAAGTGAAATTTTGACGATGTCGACGGGTGCTTGCACAAGACATGACACTTGTGGAGTGTTGAAATTCGTTGGCAATTTGACTGACTTAATAACTACGAGTTATCCCGCGGGGTTGGATGAAAATACAAAAGGAGCTTTGGTGGATGGAATATTCAAGCCGAGAGTGGACTTAAACGCGCACTATATTCACATAAATTACAATAAAACTGGCGGTGACGTAGCGAAAATAGGGTGGGACATTGTTGGTTTTTTTGGTAAATTGGAAAGTAAAAATCAGATATCTGGGAAAGGAGAAATTCGTTGGTATGGTGGAATTGGTACAGTGCCGACAGGCTCTGGGACTGAAACAGATCCATACATTATAGACGATAAGAACGACCTTTTGTATTTGTCGCTTCCGCAAGATTGGAGTTACATAACGGGCGAGAAGTATTATGAGTTAACGTGTGACTTGACCATAGATTATGGGTCTGATACATACTTCGGTCAGGATGTTACAGAAAGTGTACAATGCGCGTCAGAGTCGGGAGATACTACAGAATTTAAAGCTATAAGAAATTGGGATCATCGTGTAGTCGTAAATGATAGCGGTAAGACTATATATTGTGCAAACATTTGGAATTCAATTGGAACAGCAACAAGCCAATTTAATGGGCATTTTAACGGCAACGGGCATAAAATAACCTTGCTAAATGTTTCTGAACCATTGTTTGGTTATACGACGGACGGCGCGGTGTATGACCTTGACACGGAAAATGTCTTGAACCCTGAACATTATATTGTGTATAACTTAGATGGTGGCACGATGGTAGGTGGACCAGCCTATTATACATCAGAAACGGAGACATTTACTTTACCAACACCTACAAAGTCGGGATACATATTTCTTGGGTGGACAGGAAGCAACGGCTCAACTCCCGAGAAGGTAGTTACAATCACACAAGGCTCTAGCGGGAATAGGTCATACACGGCAAATTGGGGAGAAAATGTTTTGACACTTACGTTGACTTGTTCAAATTACATTGACCAAAAATTTGCAATATACGTAATGTTAGCAAATCAAATGCTAAAACAAATATATGTAGATAGACGTACCATAACGCTAAAATTAAATGTTTTGGATGAAGACGCAACTGACCCATATACCCTTATGTTTGTGTATGGTTATTGGGGTTCATTCGACGTGTCCGAAACTGATAACGCTGAGAGTTGGAGTAATATAACATTAAGTGGACGAAAAATTGTCATCAACACACTTTCAACAATGACAATTACTTATACCTTAACAAATCCCGAAGTAAACACAAAGATTGTAATCTAACAAAACAAAAAAGGCTGAATTGCAAATATAAGAATACTAAACCAAAGTATAATAATTAATAAGTTTATATTATATAAGTTTATTGAACTATTAAAGTTTAAATATATAGATATATTTTAAAAAATATTTAATAAATGGAAAAGAAGCGTATAGTTTTCAAGCAAGCAACGCTTCTTTATTTTTTATGAAAATTATTTATTTAGTAATTAAACATTATTTTTACATTTATTATAGCATTATAATCTAAAATTTCTAAAAAGTTATGCAAATTTTCCAAAATTCGTGTAAATATATTAAAAAGCGCGAAAGTGGCATAAAACCTAAGTTTTAGCGGGGTCGACACACACGGGTGCAA
>CAZAYL010000009.1:0-38426 GCA_964489405.1 uncultured Lachnospiraceae bacterium
AAAATGACAATAGAATAAAACAATATCTTTAAAAGCAAGTACAAGCACTAACTCTGGGTCATTCAGAGCGAAAATCAAACCCGCATTGTAGGGTTTGATGAAGCGTAGGAATCTCGCGAACCGCGTGCCACGCGTGCGGTATCGCGCCCACAAGCTTGCTACGCGCCAGCACAATAATAATGTTTTCTTGATTTGTAGAATTCAATATGAGAATTAAAGGAATATCAAATTTAAACAAACTTGTGTAATAGCGAAAAACTTGACAATACCGTATAGTTGTGTTATAATAAAAAAAATAGGAGATTTTTAAAAATGGCTAATTTTAAAGAAGTCGATGTTGTTGAATATGCTGGGAACTTGGTAGACGCAGGTGCAGAAATTAAAGAATACAAAAAGTTTGTGCGCATTCAAGCAGTCCAAGGAAAAGCTGGGCAAGTTGTCGAAACAAGGCTCAAAAATGGCTTAGTTGAAACAGTAAATATTGTCCAAGAAGACCCAGAACACGGTGGGGAATGTGGTTGGATAGTAACAAACCCAGACGGCGAAAAATACATTGTCAAAGATAGTGTGTTTAAGAAAAGATACAACGCCACACCCGACAAAGATGGCTTGTATAGCCCTAAAGGCGTGCCAATTAGGGCAGTGGAAATAACCGATGATATTTCATTCACAGCACCGTGGGGCGAAAAAATGAATGTCGAGAAGGGCGGTTTCTTAGTACTAAATAGTCCAACGGATATCTATGGAATTGCAAAAGACGAGTTCCATAACACGTACAAACCGAGTGCTGAAGTGGATAAAATGCGTGAGCAAATCGAAAACTCAGTAAAACAAAAAGATGACGCACAAAAAAATAAATAAACATTGAATAAATGTCAATAATTTAAGTATGATTATTGACATTTTATTTTTTTTGCTTGGCGGTGTTGTTTTTCTTTGTATTTGTGAATTGCAAAAAATGAATAAATATTTTCTCGCAAACTTTGATTTATTTTGAAAAAAATCTAATTTGTGGTACAATAAAGCAAATGATGTTGTCGCGTTTACAATTAATTGCACCCAATGCGACAAAATAGGAGATTTATCTTGGATAATTTATTTGAAAATATGCACAATGATAAGAAACCGCTTGCGGAAAAAATGCGTCCGCAAAATCTCGACGAGTTTGTCGGCCAAACACACATTTTAGGCGCGGGCAAGATGCTACGTCGATTGATTGAAGCGAAACGCGTCCCAAGCGTCATATTTTATGGGGCACCTGGAACGGGGAAAACAACGCTCGCTAGAATAATCGCAGACACCAGCGACTCAAAATTTGTCAAACTAAACGCAATTTCAAGTGGCGTCGCGGACGTTAAAGCCGTCATCGAGCAAGCCAAACGCGATTTTGAAGTGTATGGGCAAAAAACATATCTACTTTTAGACGAATGTCATAGATGGAGCAAAGCGCAAAGCGATTCTCTCCTTGCATCGTTAGAAAGCGGATATCTCATCTTGATTGGCTGTACGACCGAGAACCCTTGCTATAGTATGACACGAGCAATTGTGTCGCGATGTTCCGTCTTTGAGTTTAAATCACTCTCGCCAAGCGACATCAAAAAAGTATTGATGCGCGCCATTAATAGCGAGAATGGACTAAAAAAATACAATGTCAGTATTGATGATGACGCAATGACATATCTTTCCACTGCTTGCGGTGGCGACGTCCGTAGCGCATTGAATGGGCTTGAACTTGCCACAATTACAACCCCCGAAAATGAAAACGGCGAAACACTTATAACAAAAGATGTTGTCGCTGAGTGCTTGCAAAAGAAAGCAACTACACTCAACGAAGACGTGTACTACGACCTTTTGAGCGCGTTTTGCAAAAGTCTCCGCGGTAGTGACACAACATCTGCACTTTATTACGCGAATCGTCTCATCGAAGGGGGAATAGAACCCCAAATCATAGCGCGTCGCACACTTTGCCACGCGTCGGAAGACGTCGGACTTTCCGCCCCCAACGCTGTTTTGCAAGCTGTTTGCGCATTATATGCGCTCGACCACTTAGGAATGCCTGAAGCTAACTTAATCTTAACGCAAGCAATTATATATGTTTGCGAGTCGCCAAAAGATAACCGCGTGGTCGTTGCAATGAATATGGCACAAGACGACGCCAAAAATCACCCCGACGATAATATTCCCCCATATCTTAGAAATCATACACCGCAAAGCAAAGACTACAAATATCCACACGATTATGGCGGGTATGTTAGTCAGCAATATCTTCCAAATTCGCTAAAAGATAGAAAGTATTTTATAAGAAAAAAGTCTCAAAAATAGAGAATTTATTTTCAGAACTCTTGTTTTGATGTTTTATAAATTAAAAAAATGTTTTTTTAGGAATAAAAATGTTTGCTAGAAATTTAGCATAAAAAGAGCAATATTTTATCAAACATCACATATTAAGTTTTTTTTAATATGTGATGTTTATTTTTTTGAAATATAGTTGCAAATATTTGCATTAAAAATCGATGTATGCTATAATTTGTCGAAATCATTGCAATGCTCAGCGACCGCAAGGCAGGGCGCGCGTCGTAATAGCATTTGGAATGAATTAAAATGGAGGATTTTATGGAATTGAAAGGAACAAAAACCGAACAAAATTTGTGGCAAGCTTTTGCGGGTGAAAGTCAAGCAAGAAATAAATACAATTATTATGCAAGCAAAGCACGCAAAGAGGGCTATGAACAAATCGCGCAAATCTTTGAAGAAACCGCAGGCAACGAAAAAGAACACGCAAAAATGTGGTTCAAGTTAATTCATGGCATAGGGTCAACAAAAGAAAATTTACTTGACGCATCAAATGGCGAAAATTATGAATGGACCGATATGTATAAAAATTTCGCCGAAGAAGCACGCCAAGAAGGTTTTGACGACATCGCAAAACTGTTTGAAGGTGTCGCAAAAATTGAAGAAGAACACGAAAAACGCTATAGAGCCTTGCTCGAAAATCTTGAAAATGACAAAGTTTTTGAAAAGGACGAAGAAGTCGTCTGGGTTTGTCGCAACTGTGGCTTTAGAACTTACGCAAAACAAGCGCCTGAAGTTTGTCCAGTTTGCGCACATCCGCGTGCATTCTTTGAACTTATATGCGACAACTTTTAATCATTCGTGATTTTTATGAAAAAATTGAAAAATTGCGATTGTACTAGCACTAATCGAGATTTTATTATTCAACCTATTTAAAATTTTCAATAGGACGGCTTTTGCCGTTCTTTCTTTCGCTAGTAAAGAATAAATATTCAATATTGACAATAGAATATTTGTATGGTATAATTAATTTGGAGAAAGGGAAATCAATGATTAAAATAAGCAACCAAAACAAAAATATTGATTTTTATAGTAATGCTATCTTTGATTTGCTCAAAGATTTGCTCCCACACGACGAAGCCAAGTATCTGACAACAGTACTTGTCCACAAACAGACTAAAGAAGAATTAAGCAATTTTTTACTCAGTCCAATAATCGTCGTCAATGGCGAGCATAGTGAGCGTGTCGACAACGCTTTTATCAAAAGGCAATTACTAAAAAAAGGTAATTACGACGCATTAAGCAAAATTAATGATGCCAAAATCATAATTTGTAATTGCAGTGATATAGCAATCATAGGTCTAGACGTAGTCTACCTATTTGACAATAAGGTTCGCTTTATCTCCCCTAAAGAGCAAGCAAACATCAAAAGTGAAGTATTCCTTGCAAAGAACAACAAAGTTATCCATTCAGTAAATGTAACATACAAATTTAGTGTCGGCAATGCGTTCAAAACAGTTATACACAACGCATTCGATCGTGTCGTCAACACCCGAATGCTCAACATTAGCCCAACAACCGTCATTGAATATGCAGGCAAAGAAATGTTGACGAATGTCAAACGCTCATTTGAAAAAGCAAAAGACGGCAATACATATACAATCTATAATCCACTTGACAATTCATCAATTATCCAAAAGATTGATGAAATACGTAAATAATAATCAAATACTAACTTAGGGTCATTTAGCGTTATTGAAGTAGTACTAGCACCACTATGATAAAATAATTCCTTATTATTAAAATAATTACTAGTACTAACTTAGAGTCATTCAGAGCGAAAATCAAACCCGCAATGTAGGGTTTGATGAAGCGTAGGAATCTCGCGAACCGCGTGCCCCGCGTGCGGTATCGCGCCCCTAGGTTTGAACGGCGTCAGCATTATAATAAAAGAAATCCTTTTTGTGCGGTATCGCGCCCACAAACCCGCTACGCGCTAGCATTATAAAAAGGGCATTTTTGTGCTCACAACATTTATTATACATCTATAATTATAATAAAACACGAACTAAAAGTTCGTGTTTTATCCATCTGGTGCGGTCGAGAGGACTTGAACCTCCATGATGTTACTCACAAGATCCTTAGTCTTGCGCGTCTGCCAATTCCGCCACGACCGCTGACTGACCTTGATAGTATAGCACACACTTTGCAAAATTGCAAGTATTTTTATGATTTTTTTCAAAAAAACATTCCAATTATGATGATGTTAGTTCTCAAAGTTCTACACAAGACAAATTTAGTTTCGTTTAAAACAATTAAAAAAGAGATTTTGGTGGTCTTAATAGGACTCGAACCTATGATCTCCTCGATGTGAACGAGACGCTCTAACCAACTGAGCCATAAGACCATTTTCTCTATACCACATTATAACACATTTTTTTCGCAATGTAAATTATTTTAATTGACTTTTCATAACTTAAAGTAATTTTGTTGATTACAAATTAAGTTTCGCTGATAGCCATTGTGGAACCCATTTCAAGGGTTACCGCACATCAAAATGGGTGCAAAACAATATTATTTTCAAAAATCACTTGCAAAATTTTGTTAAATATGTTACACTATCTAAGTTTTAATTAAGGATTATATCTTTAATCTGAGAAAAATATCATTTTTTATGGAGGACATCGTGGCAAATATTAAATCTCAAGAAAAAAGAATTTTGATTTCTAACGAAGAAAGAATGCAAAATAAATCAAAGAAAGCTCGTGTTGCAACTGAAGTTAAGAAATTTAGAGTAGCACTTAGCGAAGGCGATTTGAAGAAAGCTGAAGAACTTTTGAAGAATTGCATTTCTTTGATTGATTCTGCTAGACTTGACGGCGTATATCACAGAAATACTGCTAGTCGCAAAATTTCTACACTTACGCGCGAATACAATGTTGCAAGTGCAAAATAAATGTTTGTTTTGTTAGAAGCTAAACCCAATTTAGGTTTAGCTTTTTTAGTGTAAATTTATATTATTGCAAAAGATTGGGAAAAATAGAATGGATAATATAAGTTTAAGTAAAATAGTTTGAAAATAATGCCAAATATGCTATAATCTAAAAACAGGAGTTGTTATGAAAAAGTCGAATAAGGCGCACAAGCAGTCGTGCAAAGAATCAAGCAAGTTGTTGAAGCTTATCGTGTGCGTTTGGTTGTTTGTTGGACTAATATTTATGAATTTGTGTGTTTTTGAGCCACAAAATGCCAAACATAATGTTCAAGCGAGTAGTGTAAGCTTGGGCGAAATTTCAGCGCAACAAATAAAATATGTTCAAGATAATAGTTTCTTTGTTAATTTTGACCGTAGCGATGTGTCAAATATTTCAGTTCACCAGACAGTGATTGCGGGCAATGAAAATGAAGTTAACGAAAAGATGCCAACTTCAGTCGTCAGCAAAGTTGAAAAATATGCAAAGTCAAAATTTGGCAAAAGCTATTTTATTATGGGATTGATACATTTTTCATTGACTGAAAATGGTGTGCGTATGACTGATTTTTCAGGTTTAACAAATGTTGAAATGGAAATCACAGTTAATGGAGACGTCAAGAATGCGAAAAATTCATACCGCGCAGTTTTTGTAAAACTTGATGAGAATACGGAAAACGCGATAAAGGACGGTTCGTATGCATTGTTTGATAGTGTTACAGATAAATTTTCAGGTAAAACTGTAACGTGCAGTGTGAAAGGGAAAAGCGGTGAGGGGACACAGTGCCTATTGACAATCGATGCAAGCACGGACGGATTTATCTTTGTTATGAATGTGGGGAACTCTAAAGGGGGAGTTGGACTTATTATTATGATTGTCGGCATCGTGCTGAGTCTAATTTTGTTTATTGTCATATTGCAAATTTTCCGCAATTACAAACGTGAAAAATTGCGCATCGCGACGACAAAAAAATATGACGCGAATGAAATTAAAGAAGCGCCAAAGAAAATGTCGGACGAAAATGCTGATGTCGTGAACGGGACAGGTGGGAGTGATAAACCTAGGATAATTGCACCGCCCCGTAAGCCAAGCACTCCAAATGTTGTTCCGCAAAAACCAAGTGTTGCGCCCCGCAAGCCGACATTGCCAAAGAAATAATAACAATTATAATTGAAAGAACAAAAATTTTATTGAATTTAAGTTTAGCGAAATAGAAATCGCACTAACAAATACGATGTAGAAAATAAAAGAGGTAGTAAAAAATGAAAGTAGTGATAGTTACAGACGCCATAAGGGCATTTGGAATCGATATGGTTTCGGAACTATGTCGCGAAGGGTATTTTGTCATCGCGATAGCGCGCGACGCAAAAGAGAGCGAATTTATCAAAAAGACGGTTACGCACCGCTATAGTTTTGCACAAATCGAAACATTTGTGGGGACTTTGGATAGCATACGTGCGCTAAGACAAGTGGTTTTAAATATTCGCTTGCTTGCGACTGAACATAAATTTGATGGAATTTATGCAATACTTTGCAATCAAGAGCGAGTATATTCAGAGTTTAAGTTCAACGAAGATATGATTGAACGCACTTTTATGGAGAACTACTTAGCGAATATTTTTCTAGCAGAGTCCTTGCTTGACTTTTTGCAAAGAGAGAAAGACAGCCGTATTATCTTGCCGACGCTCTCGCAAAACCAATTAGTCGGCATCAACATTAATGACATTTATCGCGAAAGAGCATATGACCCACAAAGTGCGATTAGACAATGTAAATTTGCCAACGCGATGATGGCTGGATATATCAACGCGAATTTTAACGTCGGCGAAAACCCCGTGCGCGCGATATTATATGAAGCGCGCGATGTCGCAACGGACGAGGAGTTAGATAATGAGAAACCGCAAGGCAAAATTGCGAGAATGTTTAATAAGCCAACCGAATTTGAAATTTTGATGAACACAATCATCGCAACAGTCAACGACAAGTCACGCGATGGTGTTTGCTTTAAAGCGTCAAAACCGACCGCCACACCAGCTGTTTGTGCCAATAAAGATTTGTGTGAGAAGTTTTGGCTCATTAGTGAGAAAATATCAAAACTAAAATATTTCGACTAGCGGAATGAATGCGAGTGATTTCTACTACTTGTCTTATGTCAAAACACGCAAGTTAATTGAGTGTGTAAGTAGTATTAGAAGCAATGCGCTATTTCACTCAACCAAAGCGGGCGCGCAAGACTTTGTTATAGCGGAGAAATCTTCCGAAAGTGTAAAATCAAAAAAGAATAAATAAAGGAGTAACGCGTAAAAAACACATACGCGTACAAAAAAAATGTTTGTAGATAGAGCAAAAATAATAGTGAAAGCAGGCAATGGTGGCGACGGCAAAGTTTCTTTTTATCGTGATAAATTTACAACAAACGGCGGGCCAGACGGTGGAGACGGCGGACGTGGTGGCGATATAATTTTGATTGCAAGTCGCGATGTCAATACGCTTGTTGATTTCAAATTTCAAAAGCATTTTCGTGCAGGGAATGGCGAAAATGGGGGCAATAACCATTGTTCTGGGGGCGACGGCGAAGATGTGATAATCAAAGTTCCGTGCGGTTGTGTGGTCAAGGACGCCGAGAGCGACAAAGTCATTGTCGATATGTTTGAAGAAGGGCAAAAGCACATATTGTTGCGTGGTGGCAATGGTGGCAAGGGCAATCAAAATTTTGCCACATCACGTCGTCAAGCACCAAATTTTGCTCAAAAAGGTTTCTTGACAGAAGAAAGGGAAGTCGTTTTGGAATTGAAAACAATTGCAGATGTTGGGCTTGTTGGGTTCCCAAATGTGGGGAAATCAACACTACTTTCTGCAATCAGTGATGCGAAACCTAAAATTGCGAATTACCACTTTACGACACTCGCGCCGAACTTAGGCGTCGTGAAATATTATGACAAATCGTGTGTCGTTGCTGATATCCCAGGGCTAATAGAAGGCGCAAGTGAAGGCGCAGGGTTAGGACACGAATTTTTGCGCCATATCGAGCGCACGCGCGTTTTAGTGCACGTCGTCGACATAGCAGGGAGTGAAGGGCGCGACCCATATGACGATTTTATCAAAATCAATGAAGAACTGAAATCGTACAGCACAAAACTTGCTGATCGTCCGCAAATTGTCGCGATGAATAAATGCGATATGCTTGGCGACAACCACGCACCAATTGAAGAATTTAAAAAGAAAGTCAATCTCCCTTGCATCGAAATTTCAGCATTCACACACAAGGGAATTGATGAACTCTTGAAGCAAGTGTTTAATGAACTTGCTAATTTACCTGAAATTGAGCCAGAAAAAACCGAAGCGTTCGATTTTGATGCAACACGAGATTTGACATACACAATTAGGCGCGACGATGATGGTTCATTTGTCGTTGAAGGCAGTTTGATAGACAATATTGTTCGCGGAGTCAACTTGTACGACTATGAGTCTTTTGCGTATTTTAATAAGCGAATTAAAGCGGAAGGCATTGAGGACGCTCTTTATGCTCGTGGTGCAAAGATTGGGGATACAGTTCATCTTGGCGGGGTTGAATTCACACTTGAGTAACATATGGGGAAAATCTCCATATGTTTTTTTATAAAATTTATCGAAATTTTTTATTGACTTTTGAAAAATCTGTGTTATAATAGCATTGACAAACAAAAAGAGCGCCCTCTCGCTTTGAGTTAGTCGCTTACAAAAGATGAAATTTTATACGACACATAGGACTCCTTATACAAGGACTTGTGTCGTATAAAAATATTCAACAATTAGAACATTTGTTCTAATTTAATAATATTAAGAAAGGGAGTAAATTTTATGACAACAAATAAAGAAACAATGGTTAATGCAGTAATCAAAAATTATATGGAAATAAATCAACTTGTAAAAATACTTAATACGCGCATCAAAGTTCGTGCCATAAACTCATATTGTAGCGACCTTTATCGCAGTTGTGAAGAAGTTGCGAATGATATATGCGAACTTTTGGAAAGAAAAAACATTTTACAAAATTTGATGAGCGCACTAAATACAGCAATAAGCACTTTTCAACAAAATGAGCGTGATGTTTTTGACCTTCGCTATATAAAGCACGAAAAAATAAATACAATAAGCGAGAAAACAGGGCTTTCAAAACAAACGGTTTTTAGGACAATACATTTGATACCCCAAAAGATAGCCAAAGCATTACACAAAGATACTTTTTTTGATAAGTTTTGCAAAAATGATTATCAAAAAATTGCATTCATAGAAAATGCGTACATACATTGTGGCATCAAAGATTGTAGCATCGCATAATTAAAGCATTTCGTCGTGTTCAGTTTTTTGCGCCTGTTCTTGCTTACGTTTTTCCTTGTGATTTTGTTTTTCTATCAATAAATCACTTATGTGTGGGACAATCAAAATTAGTGCAACTGCAATTAGTGGCAAAGTTAGCAAAAGGACAAGCACGTACATATATCCATCGATAGTTAAATTAGCACTTTTTGTCTTGCTACTTTGTTCCGAATTACTAGGGAAGTCCGTTTGCGCTAAAATTTTTACTAGAGTAAATTGAGTTGATTTATCAATCGGTAATTTTGCGTCAAATTGTAAGAGTAAATTTTTGTGAATTAGAAAAGGAGTATTTGTGTTATATTCGACAACAGGATTAATTTTTTTTGTTTGCAAATTAAAAGTATTTGACGCAAAATAAGTGAGTGAAATGCAAGGAATAGCAAAAATTGTAATTAGCATTAAAATTAACCCCAACATATGCTTTATTTTTTGCATCTAAACCTCGCAATTATATTATAGCGAAGAATAAATTTATAATCAATAAAAATAATATGAATATTTTATACTAAAATGACAACAATTGTTGTTTTATAATTAAAAAAGTCGAATAAGAATAAGGAAATTATGGAAGAAAGAAAAACAGTCGAGCGTGCGCTTGCAATTGAGCGCGAACAATTTGCCCGCGTTGGTGCGCTCAGCAATTATAACAAAGACAAAGTCCACAAAAAGCAAATTGCTTTTCACAAAAACAAAAGTTCGAATCGGTGGGTGTTTGGTGGAAATCGTAGTGGCAAAACTGAATGTGGAGCGGTCGAATGTATCTATATGGCGCTTGGCATACACCCATATCGCGAAAATCGTGCAAATGTTGCAGGGTGGGTTGTTTCACTTTCCACGCAAGTACAACGCGACGTCGCACAAAAAAAAGTTTTGCATTATCTTCCCAAACATACAATTGTCGATATAGTTATGCAAACTGGTCGGAAAGGAACGCCCCAACGTGGAATAATTGACCAAATTATTGTCCGCAACGCGCAAGGTGGGACAAGCACAATTGGGTTCAAATCTTGCGACCAAGGACGCGAAAAATTTCAAGGTGCGTCGCTGGATTTTGTGTGGTTTGATGAAGAACCGCCCGAGGACATCTATGACGAGTGCAAAATGCGTGTTTTTGACCGCGACGGCGATATTTTTGGCACAATGACCCCGCTGAAAGGGTTGACGTGGGTTTATGAAAAAATTTACAAAGCAAGCACATACGACAAGAATATTTGGTGTGAGTTTATGGAATGGGCAGACAACCCACATTTGTCACAAAAACAAATTGCGACGCTTTCTAAATCATTGTCACAAAGCGAACTTGAGTCGCGTAGATATGGACGTTTTCAAGCGAATGCAGGTCTTGTATATACCGAGTTTGACGAAAATATACACATCATACCGCCCTTTGATATTCCACTTGCGTGGCAAGACAATATATCAATAGATCCAGGGCTTCACAATCCACTTTCTTGCCACTTTTACTGTGTCGATTATGACGGAAATGTCTACGTCGTCGCGGAACATTATGCAAGCAATTTAGATGTTGCAACACACGCGCGCCAAATCAATAATATAGCACAACATTTGAATTGGAAACGCGCCCCCAATGGTATGCTTGAAAGTCTTATCGACTCATCTGCTACCGCCCGCACACTATCAAGTGAAAAAAATGTTGTTGAATTGTTTTATGACAATGGAATATTAGTCAATCCACGCGTGAATAAGGAATTGTTTAGTGGAATAAATCGCGTCAAATCATATTTGCGTGACGGGAATGGAAAGCCACACTTATTTATATTCAATACGTGTGTGCATATGATTGATGAAATAAAAAAATACTGGTGGGGGGACGGCGATGCGCCAATAAAGAAAGATGACCACTCACTCGACGAATTGCGTTACTATCTTTGCACAAAACCAGAGCTTACGCGACTTCCCGACGTTAAAAGCGAAATTGCGCGCGACAAAGAACGCCTGTATCGCAAACTTCGACGTGGCACATAAAGGAGAGATATGAAAAATGAAATAGCAGGTCTAGAAAAATTAGCAAACGGCTTTGACAGTCTTGAAACAATTGATGATTACGCACTTGACCCCGATTCAGGTGAACTCAAACTCATCAAGCGTCGCGTAACAACAAAATATATTCCACCCGACCTTGATGCGTATAAATTGCTTTACGGCACGACAAATTTCGATGCTTTAAGTGATGAAGAACTGCAAGAAGAAAAAGAAAGACTAATAAGGTCCTTAATCGAAAGTGCAAAAAAACAAACAAATAAGGAGTAAATTATGGAAATCAAAAAAACAATTTTTGTCAAACAATGTGACATTGTTGGTTGTGGCAACAATGCTGAATACGTCGTTACAAAAAATCCCGACGACGCGCGAACGCACTTGTTTTTGTGTGAAAATTGCGCAAATGAACTAAAAAAATGTCTAAATTCAATCAAAAAAAATGAAAAAAACAAATAAAATCAAACAAACAAATAGGAGATAAAGAAAATGGAAGAAATAGTAAATGAAATTTTAGAAGAGTTTGAACGTCGCAAAATAGAGCGCAAACCCTTTGAAAGACAATGGCAAGTCAATCTAAATTTTGTTGTCGGCAATCAATTTTGCTCAGTCGATGGACTCGGAAATACGTGCAATTTTGACAGCGACTTTGAATGGCAAGAAAAGCAAGCGTATAACTATCTTGCAACAATGTACGAAAGTAGACTTGCAAAACTCGCTCGTGTGCGTCCCAAAATGACTGTTTTGCCAAGTACCAGCGAAGAAAAGGATATAAAATCTGCAAAAGTCAGCAAATGTATATTAAAATCTGTTGAACATAAATTGAGTTTATCAAATTTGATAGCAAAAGCAACAAAATGGAGTGAACTTTGCGGTACGTCTTTTTATAAAATCGTTTGGGATGCAAACAGTGGACGAGTCGTTGGACAAAATGAAAAAGGGGAAAAAATTCGCGAAGGGGATGTCAGTGTAGCCGTTTGTCCCCCATTCGAAATCTATCCCGACAACTGCGCGTGCGAAAGCATTGATGATTGCCGTTCGTTAATCCACGCCAGAGCATATCACGTTGACGTCATCAAACAAATGTGGAACATTGACGTCGACGGCGAAAATATCGATGTAATATCCGCTGATACCGCGGAAAACACAAGCACCGCTTTTGGCGCGGGAATGCTCAACAATAGCGTCATCAAAACAACAAAGGAAAATCACGCAATTGTACTTGAATACTATGAACGCCCAAGCGTGGCACACAAAAATGGTCGTTTGATTATCATCGCAGGCAAAAAACTTGTGTATTCAGGCGAATTGCCATTCGAAAATCTCGATGACGGCGAACGCGGGCTTCCGTTTGTGCGTCAAATTTCGCAAGAACAAGCTTCAAACTTTTTCGGGACGACAATAATTGATAGAATAATACCTCTTCAGCGTGCTCTTAATTCGACAAAAAATCGCAAACACGAATTTATGAATCGTATCGCACAAGGGGTTTTGAGTGTCGAGGATGGGAGTATTGACATCGATTCACTCGAAGAAGATGGCTTGCGCCCAGGTAAAATACTTGTTTATAGGCAAGGGGCAACTCCCCCACATTTTCTGCAAAGTGGTGGTTTGCCAAGTGATTTTTCAAGCGAAGAAGATAGACTTATGAACCAAATGACTGTGCTTTCTGGACTTAGCGATTTAACAAGCGCAATCAGCACATATGCAAATATGAGCGGGACGGCACTGCAACTATTAATTGAGCAAGATGATGCAAAATTGACAACAAGTGCCGAAGAAATACGTAGCGCAATTAAATTAATCGGCAAACACATATTAAGGCTTTATAAGCAATTTGTCGCCCGCAAACGCGTTGGGAGAATTATCGGCGGAGATAATCGCGAAGTGGAATTGTTTTATTTTGATAGTTCCGACATTAGTAGCGAAGATGTAGTTTTTGAAACAGAAAATGAATTGACCGAAACAGTCGCCCAGCGTCGCAGTATGGTTTTTGAACTCTTGAATGCGGGATTACTCTCAAACGAAGACGGCAAAATTGACAACCGTATGCGTAGCAAAGCGCTTGAGCTTTTGGGCTTTGGTATTTGGGAGCAAGGACAAGACATTGCAAGTCTACAACGTGGAAGAGCGCAAAAAGAATGTATCGAATGTCTAAATGATGGGAAAGTGCCAAAAGTTTCTCAAATTGATGACCACCAAATTCATATAACGGAACATACCGCATTTTTACTTTCGGATACACTCGACGAATCTAACCCAAAACACATAGAAATTCGTGACAAAATTTTGGCACACATAGAAGAACACAAAGAAGCAATTTCAGCTCTTTCTATTCGTGAAACTGTAAGATAATTTTATTGAAAAATTGTTTTATCATAAAACTAAAGCAGGATATTTCAATAAAAAGATTTTGAAATGATAAAGCATTTAAAAAAGAATATTCAAAAAAAACACAAAAAAAACGTATTTTTACGCAAAATTTATCAAAAAAAATGAGTTTTTATCAATAAAATAATATTTTTCTGCGATAATTGATTTTTCAACCGCAGAAATAAATGCAGGATTTTTAAATTCTTGAGTCCAATAGTAGTAGAAAAAATAAGACAAAAAAACAAAGAAAAATTTAGCACGCAGTGCTACAAAAAAAGGGAATTAATATGAAAAATAACGAAGAAAATATTCAAAAAAATAATACACTAGACAATCAAAATGAGTATAAAATAAATGTTTCGCGCGCGGAAAATGAAGAACCAATTATTCAATTCCCCAACGTTGAAAATAATGTAAACATTGTGGAAAATCCCCAGAGTGCAAATGAAGTAAGTGAAAAAAGTCTAGAAAAATTAGATAAACGGGACGAGCAAGAATTGAACATCCTTGGCAAGTTCAAAAGTGTTGAACAACTTACAAAGGCGTACGAAAATTTGCAAGCGGAGTTCACACGAAAGAGCCAATTATTAAAAGAAGCTTTACAGAATAAGGCTGACAATCTTAGCGATAAGACCGACCTTATTACTTGCAAAGAAAATGAAAACATCGATGATTTTGCGCAAAATGAAAACACTCAAATAAGTGAAGAATTTGCATCAAATCAAAACCAACCACCAATAGCAAAAAATAATTTTTCAAGCGAAAATGATGAAAAAAATGCAAAAAACACTTCAAAAACGCAAAAAAATGAAGAAAATTCATCAATTTTTGATGAAAACAAAATTAATCAACAATTAAAGTTTTTTGTCGAAAAAGGACAAATCAGCAAAAAAACATATCTTGAAATTGCAAATAAAATTTTGCAAAATAGCAAACTTTTAGATGAAGCAAGCGGTGTTACGCAAGCAGTTTTGGACGTGCTATCAACAAAAGAAAACGATTTCAATACTAAAATTGCAGACACCGAGTTCATCGTGAATTTAGTTCAAAATAACAAGAACGCATACGACAAAATCATCAATGACTATGTCGACAGTTGTCAAAAAAAGGATTTACCACTATTTATGACAAAGAATTTTGGCGCTAGCATTCCCGCTTCAACGCCCAATATGCCGACAACGTTAAGTGAAGCGCGCGTAGTTTTGGAAAAATTATTATCCAACTAAAATGCAAAATGTTCAACTACAGCAATTAACTATTTGTGATTTTGTCAATAAAAGGAGTAAAAATGGTAACATTATCAACAGCAGAAGACGCCTTAAAAACAGTTTACCTTGGCGTGGTAAGCAATCAACTTAATACAAAAACCAACCCGCTTTATAATATGATAAAGCAAACAACGCAAGATGTATGGGGGAAAGAAGTTAAAAAACTTGCGCCCGTCGGTATCAATGGCGGTATTGGCGCAGGCACTGAAGACGGAACACTCCCAACAAGTGCACAAAATAATTATGTAAATTTCACATCAACACTAAAAAACTTGTTCGGCACAATCGAAATTTCCGACAAGGCAATTCGCGCATCAAGCAACAGCGCAGGAGCATTTGTCAACTTGCTAAATTCTGAAATGGAAGGCTTGATTAAAGCAAGCAAATTTAACTTTGGACGTATGCTTTTTGGCGACGGTTCTGGAACGCTCACAACTATATCAGCAGACGAAGACAATCTCACTTGTGGCGTTGTTGCAAGTACTCAGAATTTGATTGAAGGATTGGTTTGCGACCTTGTAACTAACAAAAATGCAGTTGTTGGTTCAAAATTGCGCATAGTGTCGATTGACCGCGCGAACAAGAAAGTTTATTTTGATAAATCTCTTGACATCGACAGTGTGACAGACACAGTTTACATCACAGTTCAAAATTCCTACAACAATGAAATCACAGGGCTTGACGGAATTTTCAATAATGCAACACTTTATGGTCTCAAAAAATCAGATTATGGCTTTATGAACCCACAATCAACAACATCTGCAACAATCGACGATATCAAAATGCAAAATATGGTTGACCTTATCAATGAAGCATCAAACGGCGACGTTGACTATATTGTTTGTTCAAATGGGGTCAAACGTGCATATCAAAAATATCTCAATTCATTTAGGTCAAATGTCGATGTCCTTGACTTGAAAGGTGGCTACAAAGCAATCAGCTTTAATGGTATTCCACTCATTTCAGACCGCTTTGCAAAGTCAGGGAATATGTATTTCCTTAACACTAAAGACTTTGCTTTACACCAACTTTGCGATTGGCGTTGGCTTGAAGGTGAAAATGGGAATGTTTTGAAACAAATTGCTGGCAAGCCTGTGTACACCGCAACTTTAGTTAAATATGCTGAACTTTTGTGCGATCATCCGTCGGGGCAAGGGGTCATCACAGGTATCACTGAAGCCTAGTATGATAGCGCACAGCTAAGCGCACAAGTTAAGTGCGTACTAGCAGTAACAGAAATGCTACATCCCACATAAAAGGAAAATTATGAAAAGAACAGAAATATTTGACGACGCGCTTGAAATAGTGCGCCAAATAAAAAGCATAGACAGCGATTACCGCGTGTTTCGCAACCACACCACCCACGCATTTGAAGTGATGAAAAAATATGGTTCTCGTCTTCAAACTGAAGTAACATATTTTGGCACACTTGACGAGCGTTTTCTCCGCAAAGTGTGGGCAACGCGCAAAGAAAATGCAGAAAAAATTTTGAAAGAAATGGAAAATTCCAATCAAAAACTTGAAAAAGAAGAAAATTATCAACTTTTTCAAAAAATTATGCAAGATGTTCGTCTATAAAATTTTTTGAAATATTTCTAATGTGCTAAAATGCGCAGTAAAAAATATAAGGAGGAAATAGCGCACCTAAAGTAGTATTGGTGCGCTATTATAAAATAAAAATGAAAGCATACGAAATTTTAAAACGCGCAGGAGTCTATCTTTCACTAAGTGAAACAGAGAATCTTCCCACAATCAGCGAAAGCGACACGCGCGCACAAACAGAGTGCAATACACTATTGTTTTGCCTCAACGAAGTTTTGTCGGAATTAGCAACCGATTATTTCCCGCAAATAATTGAAGAAGAATATCAACTTGTAAGCGGAAAAATCAATTTCGACGAACTCAGCAAGTCAATCAACAAATTACACGCCGTCAAAAATTCGCGAAATGAATATCTAAAATTCACACTCAATAACCAATCAGCAGTCGTTGAAACAGGACAGCGCAAAGTCATTGTGAGATACTCGTATTTGCCGAACACATTATCTTCATTTTTAGACGACATTGACTTTGAAGCACTAGGTGTTACAACGCGTCTAATTGCGCTTGGCGTTGCAACCGAATATTGCCTTTATAAAGGGAAATTAAATGAAGCCAATATGTTTGAAACACGCTACCACGACGCAATTAAGGCAGGACTAACCCCCACCCGCAGTCTTAGTATAAAACCGCGTGTTTGGTAACCTACACCACCACTTGCTAAAAGGAGAAAAAATGTATTATATCAAAAGTAAAACACTAAGAAAATCGAAATCATACACCTATAACCTTAGTGATTTCAGTAAAGGAGTCAATCGGCAAATTGATGAAAATGCACTTTCAATGAATTATGCACATATGGCATACAATGTAAAATATAAGGATAAAGCACTAAAGCAAGGGTATGGCTTTTGTAGCTTGACTACACCTAGTCTACTCAATAATGGTAGCACAATTACATTCCAAGCGCCCCAAGCAACCGCAAAACCCCTACGTATTTGGTCGACGCACATCACAACCGCAACATCAGGCACCGAAAAAGACATACTCCTAGTTTATTGCGACGACGGCTATATATACAAAGCATTTGTGCCGAACTTTGCGCCAATTTTTACCAAAATTGATACAGCGCAGTTCACATCAATCCCAACCGTCTTGAATTACAAATACAACGGCGCATATGTGTCAGTTATCTGCAGTCCAACCGACGATATGTATCTCTGGAATCTCGACGCTACCCCCGTCAAAAGTACAAAAAATTTACATTTGACAAGCGTTTGCAGTCACTATGAACGACTTTTTGCCACTACATCGACAAATAAACGCCAAGTGCGTTTCAGCAAAGATTTCGACATCACAAATTGGGAAGAAACAAGCGACGCAGGTGGGTTTATTGAACTTGTCGACGCTCGCGGAAATATCAACAAAGTACTAAGTCTAAACGATTACGTATATCTCATTCGCGATTTCGGCATTTCGCGCCTTTCCGCATATGGAGATCAAAGCGAATTTAGTGTTACGCATATTTGCCACTCATCAAATCTTATTTACGGGAATACCGCAGTCGTTTGTGGAGATCGAATTGTATACCTATCAACGGACGGATTGTATTATTGCACTGGCTCAAGTGTTCATAAATATAATATCAAAATCAATGATTTATTTGATAAAACCGCATTAAATAATGCGTGCGCTTGCTACTATGACGGGAAATATTACCTTTCAGCACGCTTGAAATTTGATGACGGCAAAATAATTTCTTGCGAAAATGAAAACGATTATCAAAATAATGTCCTTATTGAATTTGACTTGCAAACACAAAAATTAAATATTACCCGCGGTATCGACATTTGTTCGATGACATCGCTTGTGTTCGACGGCTGGCAAAAACTCGCAGTACTATTTAATGGCGCAAACAATCAAAATATCGGCGAATTGACCGACGACGGCAAAGTTTTTAACGCCGTAACGCAAAAGTGTTGGCAGTCGCCATTGTCCGACCTTGGAACACTCGCAGAAAAAGCTGTGAGAAGCGTCAGCCTTATTTCTCCAACAAATGTTGACATAACAATCAAAAGTGAACAAGAAATGCAAACTTTGCACGTTTTAGGTAGTTCAAAACTACAAAAACTTGTTTGCAATGTCAAAGGGGTCAAAATAAGTGTCGCAATTGAATCTAACGCACAAGCACTTTATATTTCAAATCTAAGCCTAAACATAGACGTGCTAGCGAGCTAAAATGAATAAAATAATTCAAAAAGAAATAAAACGCGGGTTCTATTATTCAGTGCGAAAAAGCAAAGCAAAAATAAAAATAATAAAGGAGCAAAAAATATGACAATAGTAAATTTTTCCGAATCAGAACTTTTGGAACTTGCCAAAAAGCGTAAAAAGAAAGATGACGAAACTAAAACAAGTCAAGATAATTCTATCGAAGAACAAAAAGAAAATTTATCAAAAGAATTTGAAAAGATATCAAAAAATGACGAAAAAACTCAAAAAAATGATGAAAAAACTCAAAAAAATGATGAAAAAAACGCATTTTTTGCACAAAACACACAAAAAATTGCTAATATTGAAAATTTAGACAAAGAAAAACAAACCCCCAATTTAAGTAATAAAGATGAAACACAATCAGACGATCAAGTTATCCCCGCTAAAAATGTGGCAGTTGATGAAAGTGTCGAAAAGTCTTTTGACAAAACCAAACTTGCCACGAACGAAAGCGCAACAAATGCCAAAAGTTTGTCAGCAGAAAGCGTTTCAAATAAAGATAATGTGCTTAATGACCTCAAAACTCAAATCGATAGTATTGACACCAAATATGATATTTTCCCAACAAAAGGGGAAAAAGCAAATGAAGAACTCACACTTGAGCGCAAAGAAACTATTTCAAAAACAGATGAAGAACTAAAAGCGCAAGCAGAAAAATTGCTTGCCGATTATGCGCAAGCACAAACGGACGCAATTAACAACTCTGCCGACCAAAAAATCAGCAATTTTGACAATAAACAAGAAATTTTGCGTTCGCAAAGTGAAAATGACAAAGCCAAATTGCAAGACTACTACAACACCTACAAACGCAATGCTGAAAATGACGCCCTTAAGCGTGGACTGCAACGCAGTAGTATCGTCATCAACAACCCAAATGCCTTTGACAAGGAACTTGTTGAAAAATTAATTGACATTGACAAAAAACTCGGCGAAAATATCTCTTCAATAAATGACCAAATCAATGCATTGAATGAAGAACGCCAAAAAGCGCTCGACGAGTTCAATATCACATACGCCGTCAAAGTCAACGACAAAATGAATGCCCTAAAAGAAGATTTACAAGAAAAGAACGACGAAATTTTGGAATACAACAACAAAATTGCAAAAATCGAAGCAGAATACAAAGTAAATACTCAAAAAAGGAATCAGCAAATCGATAGCGACTATTTGGACCAAATCTACAAATACTTTAACAATCAAGACACAATCAATGCAAATAAGCAAAAAGAATACGAATCAGCAGTCAATAAATATCTTGATTCACTTTCAAAGGACGACGCACTTTCAGAATTAGCCAACAATGCTTTTATCCGCGACATTTTGGGGACAAGTCTATCATACTACATCTACAAAACAAAGGCGCGCTAGTATGTGGGAAGAAATAGTGCAACTAGCAGTCGGCAACGGAATTTTTGCCGTAATGTTTGTCTATTTACTAATGTTTGAACTCAAAGATAGTCGTTCGCGCGAAAATAAATATCAGCAAACAATCGACACGCTTTCCAAAAATCTCGGCGCCGTCGAAAATATTAGTCAAAATGTCAATGAAATGGGGAAAGACATCAACGAAATTAAAACCGAAATTAAGCAATTGAAAACCGCCATAGTAAAAAAACGCGTTTGTCCACTCTTTGCGTGCAATCACACTCCAGAGTTATCCAACAATTCCACAGTCCGTCCACGCATTGTCTAATAAAGGTATATATTACGCGAAAATTACTTTTCTACAAAAATCCATTCCAAAGCGAGAGAAAAATGAAATTAACCAACAAAATAAAAAATTACAACTTTTGGGTCGCACTAAGTATGTCATTTTTGTTACTACTAAACACCGTCGCCCGCGCATTCGATATAGAAATCGACAACGACCTATACAACGACATTGTAACGGCAGTGCTAGGCGTCGCAACAGTGTTAGGATTTATACAAAAAGACCCAACTAGCGTATCAAAATCGGATGAAGCCGACAAAGTAGATATCTCACAACACAAAATAGAAACGAGTAACACCACCCCGCCCCAAGCGGACTCAAAAACTTTGAAATCAACCGACCAAAACGCGCCCACAAGTGATTCAAGTAATACCCCAAATCAATCAAAAAAACTTGATTGATTTCAAGTATACTTAATCAAAAAAAAAGGAGATGATAAAGAATTCCAAAATAATTAGGAACACTCAATCATCTCTTTTTTTATACAACAAAAGCACTTTCAATTCTTAATCACTTTTATCTTGCGTTGATTTTAAAATGTATTTCTTCATTTTATTCGAAATTTATATTTAATCATCAACAGCCAAAATAAATCATTCAACCCCGTCTTGATAATTAGCCAAATTGTTGCACCTATCTAGCAAATATTGTGTCATCTCTTGACGCGTTTCGCACAATTTCTTTAATTCACTAAAAAGTTGTGGTTTCTCAAATACATATAATCGCTTTTTCTTGTGATAATACGCAACATAGATAGGAACGTCAATACCTTGCTTATAAAGTTTTTGCGCCAAAACAATAAATCCCGCATAAAACCCCTCCAATTCGGCAACATAACCATTGGGAGATTTCTCAGGAAAAATTACAAGATTTTCTTTCTTTTCCGCAATCGACTCCATAGATTGCTTCAAAGTTGTCCTAAAACGACTATCTGGATACGTCGAAATAAGGTTTAAACCCTTATAAAATAAATGCGTCAAAGGACTAGCGAGCAAGCAAAACAATCTCGCCAAATGTAAATTCCAATGTTTTTTTTCATTATAATAAACCTTTGTCTGATAAGCATATAGTCTTCTCAGTCCCGAATTCATTTCATAAGTCCCCCACATACGCACAGGGAAATCTGCATAAATTTCTAACGCCATAGGGGCGTCAGTCCCCTCGTGATTGCTCAAAATTATTGCCCCATTGGTTGGCTTCTCGCCCAAATACACATAGCGTGGAGTCTTGTATCGTATTCTCATTATTTGTTTTAGCCCACGATACCAAAGCTTTCTTTTTTGTTTATATTTTTTCATTTGTTTAGTCTTTTTCATACGCATAATATAACATATTTTTTTTATTTTGGCAATCAAAAGCAACATTTAATGCCAAAAACCTTTTTGTCGTTATCAAATATGTCAATTAACAAAATATCATTCACAAAAAAACACTTGCATTTTTTTTAGTTTTGTTGTATAATACCATTGTCGCAATAAAACTTGCAAAGGTACTTGTGCGCGTAATGGCGCAATTGAATTAAAAATTTTAATGATTCTACATTTGTGTTTGTACTATTGATAATTTTACATTGTCTTTGATTTTTAATTGTCAATAGAGTTTCAAATATAAGGTTACTTTGCAATTATTGTGTATGTATAAAAACATTTAGTATGTTGTATATTGGGAGAGCATAAAATGGTATTGCGCAATTCATTGAAAGTATTATCCACAAATTTTTCACTTGTGTGGAAAAATATGGCATATATGTTAATTATGTTGGCGATATTCGGCGGAGCAGTCGTATGGATTGGGTACGACATTGTCAAAGCGCTTTCGGACGGAGGCTTTTTTGTCGCATTTGGAGAATTTTGGACTAAATTGTATTCATTTAGTGCCACTGAAGTCAGTCGCAAAGTTGTCGACTTAGCAGGCAAAGCTTTTGATATAATTGGGCAAAACATCAACTCACTTATTCCCAACATTGTTGGTGTAAGTGTAGGGCTGTTTTTGCTTGCCGTGATTTTCAATAGCGCAAGCCTTGCTAATTGCGAAGTTTTGCGTGGAGCGATGTCAAGTTTGACGTATATAGGTTTTTGTGGTGCCTACGTTCGTTATTTTGGGCGTGCGCTTTTGCAAGGATTAATCCAAACGTTAGTGAAATTGCCATTCTGGGCAATAATTTGTACAGCGGGATATTTTGTGCTAAACTTAATGTCAACGAGCGAAATATGGGGCATACTAGCCCCGATGCTATTCGTGTTGATTGCAATGCTTGTACTTTCACTCGAATACTCACTTTTGTCGTGCTTTGTGCCATATTTAGTGTTGCATAATAGCAGTGTAAGCAAAAGTTTCGTCAACGGAATTAAGGTCGTCAGCCATAGGTTTTGGAGAACACTCTCAAACAATATAGTATTTGTAATTTTTGCGATTGTCATAAACTTTGTGTGCGCGCGTTACACTTTTTGCGCATCGCTACTGTTCACACTACCACTGACAGTTGTATTTGTTAATGTTTTATTTATGGTCAATTATTATGAATCGCAAGGTATGCGTTTTTATCTTGACCAAAGCAATATTATGAGTCCACGTAAATTTGCTGAGAGCGACCGCGCTAAAAAATCAAAATTCGTTATATAATGGACGACAATATAAACAAAAAATAAAGGAGAATAATAATAATGGAAGAATTTGAGGAACCGACACTAAGTTATGAAGAAATACTTTCTGAAATAAAAGGGCGTCGGAAAGATGAAAGAAATAATACTCAAAATAAAGAAAAGGCAAATAAGGCAAATATAGAAAACAAAACCAATAGTTTTTCTAAACGCCCTTTAGGAGTTTCAAATAAAAGAGAAAATAGCGCCCGCCAAGATAATTTTGGCGCGCGAAAGATAGAAAAGCGCAACGCGCAAAAAAAAGCTGGGGAAGATGTGCACAGCGTAGAGAAAACGTCAATTGCCAAAACCGTCCCAAAGAAAAGTGCCAACAAAAATGACAATCGTTCTGCACGTAAAGAAAAAGGCACAAGTGAAATTATTGAAATAGGTAAGTCAAAAACTAAAACACCATCAGCACGCAATTTCTCAAATCGCAAGGGTTCAAAAACTGAGAAAAAGCCCGACGAGAGTGCTAAAGAACAACTAAAAGCAAAAAATACGCGCAAAAACCGAATTGCAAAAGAAGTTGCTAAAACAATCAAGCGCGAAAATATAAAAAACAATGCAAAAAATGCCAAAAATATGCCAGTTGAAACAGCAAGTGGTTCAAAAATCAAATTTTTTGATACAGAAGATACAAAACAACAATTGGCGTCTCGTGGTGGGCGTCGTGGCGCAAGTAAGAAAATAAAAATAAGCGCAAAAGATGAAGAAGAAGTCAACCCAGAATTTTTGGTCGAACGTGACCCAAAGAATTTAAAAGTTATGTTCCTAGGTGGCGTCGGCGAGATTGGTAAAAATATGACAGTACTTGAATACGGCGACGATATTATTGTTGTTGACGCAGGTTTGAGTTTCCCGACCGAAGATATGCCAGGAATTGACATTGTCGTCCCTGACATCACATATCTTGTTGAGAACAAGGACAGAGTTCGCGGATTTATCATCACGCACGGACACGAAGACCACATCGGTGGCTTGCCATATACTCTCAACGAAATTCACGCACCAGTGTATGGAAGCAAACTCACAATTGCATTCATTCAAAATAAATTGCGCGAACATCCGCGTGTCAAAGCAAAGTTTGTTGAAGTGCAACCGCGCGAAAATGTGCAACTTGGGTGTTTCAACATCGAATTTTTGCACGTCAATCACAGCATTGTCGGCGCATATGCTGTTTCGATTACAACGCCAGTTGGCGTAGTTTTTCACACTGGCGACTTCAAAATAGATCTCACACCAGTTGACGGCCAAATTGCTGATACGCAAAGAATGAAAGAAATTGGGGACAAAGGTGTTTTGCTATTATTGTGCGAAAGTACAAACGTCGAAAGACGGGGGCATTCAATGAGTGAAAGTCGTGTCGGCGAAAGCCTTGATATGATTTTTGGCGAAAATGTTGGGAAACGAATTTTTGTCGCAACATTTGCAAGCAATGTGCATAGAATTCAACAAATTTGCAATACTGCAGACAAATATGGGCGCAAAGTTGCTTTTAGTGGGCGCAGTATGATAAAGAATATGGAAGTTGCTTCACGTCTAAATGAATTGCACTTTGATACCAACAATGTCATCGACATTGACCGAATTGAGAATTTCCCAGATGGCGAATTGTGTATAATCACAACTGGAAGTCAAGGGGAACCAATGAGCGGACTCTCAAGAATTGCAAGCGGAGACTTTAACAAAGTTGTTGTTACCCAAAATGATTGTTTTGTTTTGAGTAGTTCGCCAATTCCAGGGAACGAAAGAGCAGTAAATAACACAATTAATGCCCTATTCAAACGTGGTGCAGATGTCATCTATGAGTATTTGATGCCATTGCACGTTTCAGGGCACGGCTATTATGACGAGATTAAAGAAGTTCACGACCTTTTGCGTCCAAAGTATTTTGTGCCAGTCCACGGCGAATATAAGCACCTCAAACATCACAAAGACTTGGCAATTGCGTGTGGAATGTACGAAAGCGATATCAAAATTTGTGAAATTGGTGACTGCATTGAAGTCAATCAAAATGTGTTCAAAGATAGTGGCAAAGTGCCGTCAGGCTCTAGACTTATCGACGGACTGGGCTTTGGCGAAGTTGATAGTTCAGTCCTTAAGGACAGAATTACACTCAGCGAAGAAGGTTTATGTGTAACAGTTGTTGCGATTGACCGCAAGAAAGGGATTATCAAGAATGGCCCAGAGATTATCACTCGCGGACTTGTCTATGCGAGCGAAGCATCTAGCCTTGTTGAAGAAGCGCGCCAATTTGTCCGCGAAACGCTGTTGCAAAGCGATTTGAAAAATTGCGATGTTTCATTATTGAAAATCGCCGTGCGAAAAGCATTGTCATCGTTCTTTAACCGCAAAACGCGTAGAAACCCTACTGTCCTTACAGTAGTTTTGGATATAAAATAAGGTAAATTATGAACAAAACGGAAGAATTTGTTAAAGAGAAAGTTCAAATGCAGAAGTTTGGCGACAGGGCAATGGAAGAATACGCGAAACAAAACTATATTCCGATTATACGTCCCGCATCGGCAAACTTTTTGCGCACAATTGTTGCAATCAAACAACCAAAAAATATTCTTGAAATCGGCACCGCTATCGGTTATAGCGGGGGTATTATGCTTAGCGCGTGCCAAGAAGCAAAACTAACGACAATTGAGATAGATTATGAACGCTATCAAATGGCACAAAAGAACCTAAAGAAATACAAAGAGCGCGTAGATTTCAAACTTTGCGATGCTGGAGATTATTTATTAAATTGTGAAGAAAAATTTGACTTAATCTTTCTTGATGGGGCGAAAGCGCAATATCTTTCATACTATCCAAGTTTGATGACTGTGCTAAATGACGGCGGAGTGCTTGTCGCGGATAATGTTTTGCAAGAGGGTATGACGACGGGGGAAACACTAGTTAAGCACAAACTCGTTAGCACTATCGACCGTATGAACGCATTTTTAGACAAACTTTGCAAAAATAAAGAACTGATGACAACAATTGTTCCGATTGAAGACGGACTTTGTGTCTGCTATAAACACACTCCAACCAAATAAAGGGGTGGCAATAAATAAAAACATTTAGTCAAAACAAGCCCAGTTCAAAGGACCACAATTTTGTCGAAGACATATTTTATCAAGAACAAAGGAGAAAATGATGAAAAAATTGGAATTACTATCGCCCGCGGGCAGTAGTGAGAAACTCGAAACCGCGTTCTATTTTGGCGCAGATGCTTGCTATTTTGCGGGCAAAAAATACGGCTTGCGCGCGTTCAGCGACAACTTTGAGCAAGACGAATTGCAAAAGTATATTGCGTATGCACACAGCCTAAACAAAAAATGTTACATCACAGTCAACATTTTAGCGCACAACGCCGATTTTGATGGACTTGCAGATTATTTGATTTATCTCCAAGAAATTGGCGCGGACGCAATAATTGCATCCGACGTCGGTATTATCAGTCTTTCTAAGAAAGTCGCGCCAAAACTCGAAATCCACCTTTCAACGCAAGCCAATTGTACCAACAAATACGCGGGTGCATTTTGGGGAGAAATTGGTATAAAACGCCTAGTTCTTGCTCGCGAAGTTAGTGTCGCGGAGATAAAAGAAATGCGTGATTATTTGCCAGATGCAGTGGAGATAGAAGCGTTTGTACACGGCGCGATGTGCATTTCATACAGCGGAAGATGTTTGCTTTCAAATTATCTTTGCAATCGCGACAGTAACCGCGGGCAGTGTGCACAAGCGTGCCGTTTCGAATATTTCTTGCGCGAAAAAACACGCGATGAAGAAATGACGATTCAACAAGACGAGCGCGGAACATACATTCTAAATTCAAAAGATATGAAAATGATTTCGCACCTAAAGGAAATGGCGGACGCTGGTGTTACGTCATTCAAAATTGAGGGACGAATGAAAACAGCGTATTATGTTGCAAATGTTACGAATGCGTACCGCCGTGCACTCGACCTTGTCGAAAGTGGTAAGCCATTCGACCCAGCGCTTGACGCGGAACTTGAAAAATCGAGCCATCGCAGATATACAACGGGGTTCTATTTTGGCGAAACAAATAGAGAATATACCGAAAGTAGCACACCAATTTCTTCATATGATTTCGTAGCGAACGTCGTTGATGATTCAAAAAATGGGCAAGTGAGAATTGAGCAACGCAACCGCTTTTGCGTTGGGGACGAACTTGAAATTTTGTCGCCAAGCGACTCGTTTAATAAGACATTCGAGGTCAAAAATATTGCAAATTCTCTTGGCGAGAGCGTTGATATAGCGCAACGCGTGCAAGAAATTGTAACAATCAATTGCCCATACGCTTTGCACGTCGGGGATATTCTTCGCCGTCCTGCAAAATAATTTATTTGATGATAACTCTAAATTTAATCAAAATGACTAAAAAGTTTGTCAATTTAGCAAACTTTTTTTTTAAATATTTTCAAAAAATATTGACACACAAAAAAATGTGTGATATCATAAAGGAGTATTAATATAAAACATTTTTACTGTGTTGATGATTAATAAAATAATTGTTGACAACACCATAAATATAATCAATTCTGTGATAGTAAAAAATCTAGTGGAGACAATTAAAATGAAAACAGAAAAAATTAAAAAGTATCTACAAGAAAGTCAAAAAGATGAGAGTTGGCAAGAAAGCATTCAATTATGCGAAACTGTTATCAAATGTAAAGAATTGGACGAAAATACAAAAACGATTTTGAAGCAAGGGGCTATGATTGCTGAAAATGATGACAATACTAAGAAAATTTCTGCCAAAAATGATAAAAGAATATTTAGCGCGGAAATGTGGGATGTAATTTCACAATCAAGTAGCACCGAAGCTAAAGCAATCCAAGCACAAACGCAACAACAACAAGAAGTTAAGCAAGTGCAAGAAACTGAGAAATCTCAAGAAGTCAAAGCGATCGAAAGTGTCGAGAAGAAAAACAACATTAAAGAAAATGGAGCAACAATGATTGAATCAATGGAAAGGTTGAAAGTTGTTTTTCAAAAGAAGATACAAGACGAGTGCGATGAATTTGTGGCAAATGGTGGGAAAGCGGAAGATTTCAAACCGCAATTAATACCACACGGCATTGTATACGAATCGGTTATGAATGCGCAAAGACGAAAGGAAGAGCAAAGACTAAAAGAAGAACGCAGTATAAGAAATAAATTAAAGAAAAAGTTTGGCAAGAAAAATAGCGTAGAATCTGAAACAAAAAAAGCGGAAAAATCTACAAACGGCGCCAATAAAAAGCAAGACAAGAAAGAAAATCAAGTTAGTTTAGACAAAAGAAGTATTCAGCACTCTCCAGTGAACACATTGTCATTTGAGAATAAAGGCGAGATTAAAAATACCACAGATGATTTAGCAGTTGGCGACGGCGTGGGGAAGAGAGAGAATTTCGAGAGTTATTTTGAGTTAGGTAGAAATATTGAGCCGAACACAAACAAACTTTACGACAGTAAGAGAGCCGAGTGGGATAAACGACGTGAAATAATAGAGGCGTTGTGGTTGAAGAATAATGAGTTGAGAGAACTCGGCATTCCACTTGACCGAACTATTACAGCGGAAGCGTCTAAGAATTTTACATTCAAATTGTGTGCATCAATGATGCTTGCTTGTTCACTTATCTCTAAAGACCCTCAGTGGATGGGCGCATTTGTTGCAAGTGGAATAAGTATGTTTGTTGGGGCAAAATGTGTCGAGAACAACCTAGACTTAAAGTATCGCAAAACAGTTGACAAGGTTCGTGAAACATACATTAAGTCGGATGGCATAATGACCGCAGATGATGTCCGAAAAATAATGAACACACACAAAGTCGAATTGCCAGACAAATATGCGTTAGCTAGTATGCCGAAGGAACAACGCGACGAATTTTTGGAACAAGCAAAAAATCCAAAGGAACTCAGCAAACGTAAACTCATCAAGCACATAAAGCACGAGTTGTCTAGTTATAAGAGCAACAAAAAGAAAGAATTGAAAAAATTGCGCAAAGAAAGCGCGAAAAAAAGTCAATCACACTCGCGTTAAATTTTAATATATAAAAATATTAATGTTTAAAATATAAAAAGTATAATAATTTATTTAATTTCATTTTTCTAAAAAGTTCCATTCAATATCACAATTGGGACTTTTTTTTATTCAAAAATCAAAAGGAATGACTAAAATATGCGCAAGTATATTTGCACGAATGCAAAGCAAACTATTTTGTACGCTCAATAAATACGCGTGTGCCATTGGCGAAACATTTATTATTTGCACGATTGCCCCTTTGATAAACCCTAATTCAAATAGTCTACGACGCAATTGAGTAGGAGCGGAAATATCTACAATTTTGCAAAAACGCTTATCTACAATTTCGTTGAGTCTTTGGGGACTATTTGTGGATATATGAAATTTATTTAAGACATTATGTTGATTCAAAATATTTGTTGCCATACAAATCTCCCATGTTGATTTTGCAATTGTTTTTTATAAGCATATAAATTACGGAAAGTGTGAAAGTAAATATGCGTTTGCGCCTACAAATTTTGTGTTCAATTTTAATTTTTTGTCGTAATTATATATATAGTATTTTGAGTATGTTAAAAATGTGCCAGCGCCTTTAGCCTGAGAATATTGATTTATTTCTATCAAAATAAAAGTGAAAAGTTTTTTAAACAGCATAGATGCGGTCTAAATATATTTTTGCATTCATAAAATACCATATGAACCAAAATGAAGAACGCGCCGTCTTGCTTGTCGGGAACCCCAATACAGGTAAAACATCACTAATCAACCGCGCAACAAAATCGTCATTACACATCGGCAATTGGCACGGCGTAACAGTCGGTGCAACCGCCAGACGACTTGCAATTTGTGGAAATATCGACACACTCATTGATTTACCGGGGACATATTCGCTTTCTCCGTATAGTCTTGAGGAGAACATAACTGCTGAATTTGTCGCTACACAAAATGCCCCCGTCCTAAATATATGTGAACAAAATAATTTGCGTCGCAACCTACTACTTACTTTGCAATTGCTAGAACTTAGTATTCCTACCACTGTGCTTGTCAATCGTTTTGGAAAAACTTCAAAAACTCCCACGATTTTCGATGAAAAATTACTATCAAAATTGCTTGGCTCATCACTTTACACAATTGACTTTTTTGCAAAAAACGAAATTGAAGATTTCTTTAAATCATATAAGCCAACCTATCAAAAACAAACATATAATATACCCTATCTAAAAGATTTTCCGCTCGAAAAACTAAAAGAAAAAATTATAGAAAATAAAATAGAAAAAATAATTTTCCCAAACTTATGCTTCAAAGAAAATAAAGAAAAGATAGTTAAATTTATTGCCATTCGCGCGCTCGAAAAAGATGAAAAAATCATCACAAAATTAAGTGAATACAAAGAAATAACAGACATATTAAATGTGTGCGACTATCAATCTCAACTCTACCACGCGCGTTATAAGTATATAGATTTTTTACTAAAAAAATCTAAGTTTTTGTTGCCAAAAACTATGCCAAAAAAAAGATTAAATTTACAAAAACATCAAAAATTATTAAAAAAAACACGAAAAAACACAAAAAAAACGCATTTTTTTCAAAAAAAACGCGCAAAAAAAGAAAATATACCAAATTGCACACCACCAACAAGATGTTCCACATTGACTGCAAAAATAGATAAAATTTTACTAAATAAATATTTTGCACTTCCTATTTTTGCACTTATTATGCTCATTGTTTTTTATCTCACATTTTCAAGTGTAGGCGCATACATTAGTGGTATTTTTGAGTTTGTCATTGTCGAAATTATTGGTGCACCAATTTTATTTATTGTTGAAAATAAAATCGGCACAGGCTTTGTCTATTCATTAATAGCAAACGGCATTATCGGGGGTGTCGGTTCCATCATTTCATTTTTACCCCAAATCATACTATTATTTACATTTTTGACCATATTAGAAGAGAGTGGTTATATGGCGCGTCTTGCGTACCTAATGGAAGGAATATTTAATAAAGTAGGGTTGACAGGCAAAAGCGTTTTTACTTTCCTAATGGGCTTTGGGTGTACCGCAACCGCCATAATGACTGCACAAAACCTAAATAATAAAAACGAAAAAATCAAAACAATACTCTCGACTCCATTTATGGCGTGCAGTGCAAAACTCCCAATCTTTGTAGTTATAGGTGGCGCATTTTTTGCAAATGCAAATGTATTTGTCATATTTTTAATGTATATTTTTTCTGCATTGCTTGGCATATTGATTGCGAATTTACTTGACAAAACTCATTTGCAAAATGTTGATTCAAATTTTATTTTAGAATTTCCCCCTTATAGAAAACCAACTCTGCGTATTTTGTTTTCGTCGGTGTGGAAGAATATAAAAGGTTTTTTGACCCGCATTGGCAGTTATATATTTTTCTTTTCAATCATCATTTGGCTTTTGCAAAGTTTCACGCTAAGTTTTGAGTTTATTGAGATAAATACTCCCAATAGTGCTAAAACTAGCATTTTACAAAGTGTCGCACAAATCATTGCTCCTATTTTTGCACCTCTCGGCTTTGGCGAATGGGGAGCAGTGAGTGCACTTTTGGCAGGGATTGTCGCAAAGGAACTTATCGTTAGCAGTATCGGTATAATCAATAATATTTCATCTATCGACCTTGTCGGCACGAGCTTGGGACTTTCAACAAGTGTAATTAGTTTTTCTCCAGCAAGCGCGCTCTCATTTTTAACATTTTGTCTTTTGTATACGCCTTGCATCGCCACAATCAGTGTTATGCGCGCCGAAATTGGGGCAAAATGGACAATTATATCAGTTGTAATGCAATTACTCATTGCGTACATCAGCGCATTTTTTGTCTACAAAACAACATCGGTAATTTTGCTATACGGTTGGTTTGTCGGCATAATAATATTGTTTGCAATTTATTTAGTATGTTATGCTACTCTAAAAGCAATCAAACATTTTTCACACCCAACCCATTGTTCTCACTGCAAAAATTTCACTTGCAAGAACCGCCAAAACCATAAATAGAAAAAAGTTGCAAAATCATTTATCTTTCGCAACTTTTTTATTATCTTTTTTATCAGTATCTTTCCAAATCAATTAGCTTTTCCATTTCTCTATAGTATTCGTCGCAAGCTTTGCTTAATATTCTGCACATATTGGTTTCTCTTTCTTTGTTTAAAGCGTTTGAATCAATAAGCAATGCAAATTTGTATGCTTTATTGAGAACCTTTTCACTTGCTTTAGATGGTTCACTTGCGTTCATTGCACGCAAAACAAGGGATTGATTATTTTTCCCAATATTCATTTTATTCAAATGAATTGTAATAACTTGCTTTCTATCATTTATCATAATATTTCTCCATATTTTTTATTTTACAATTAGCATTATATCATATCTTTTTTCACTTGTCAACATCTCACGAATAATATTATCGTCGCATAAAATAATGTTATGGTAGAAAAAGAAGTAAATATTGATATTTTGAGAGATAATATCAAGAAATTGAAACAAGCAAGTAGCGTTGTTTGCAAGCAAAAAAACAACACAAAATGTGAAAAAAACACAAAAAATGATGAAAAAATGCATAAAAAAGGCAAAAACAATAACAATTCGCCCAAATTTTGTGCCGTCGTTAAAGCGAACGCATACGGGCACGGTTACAAACAAGTGTGTAGAGCAATATCTGACCTAGTCGACTTTTTTGCCGTAGCCAATGCTACAGAAGCACTGCAAATCCGCGCGCTGAAACTAAAAAAGCACATATTGCTTTTGGGCAAATTTGATTCTCAAGACTTGCCAAAACTCATCAAAAGTGGTATACGCCTAACTTGCGACACACTCGCAGACATCTCAGCAATCAATGAAGTTGCAACACATCTCAACAAGCGCGCATATGTCCACATAAAATTAAATACAGGAATGAATCGACTCGGCATCAAAACTGCCCAACAACTTCAACAATTATTGACCGAAATTGACAAATGTTCCATTATCAAAATCGAAGGTATATATACCCACTTTGCGACAGCGGAAAGCCAAAATAGTTATAAGCTTAAGCGCCAAAACGCGAAATTTCAGTCAATGCTTGACCTTGTTAAATCGCGCAAATTAATAATCCACGCTAGCAATAGTACAGCGTTCTTGAAATCAAACAAATATAATTATAGTATGATACGCGTTGGGCTTGCGATGTATGGTTACGACAATGTGCACAAAGTAGATGTTTCTCCCTGTCTTAACATTCGTGCTAAGATTGTCAAAACACAAACTTTGCAAAAGGGGGAAACTGTCGGATATGGCGCAAGTTTCATTGCACCATATCAAATGCAAATTGCAGTTGTGTCAATAGGGTACGCCGATGGGTATTTGCGCGCTTATGAAAAAGGGTTTGTTTTAATTTGTGGGCAAAAATGTCCAATAGTCGGGCATATATGTATGGATATGTTTATGTGCGACATAACAAATCTTAAATTTAAGAAAACTTTTACTTGTAGTAGTATCTTCGATAGTGTCATCGACACAATGTGTGATTCAATGCAAATTTCGCGCACAAATAATGATAAAATATTGATGTATTCATTTAAATCTCTGCTTGACAAAGTTTTTCCCCATAATTACAATCTACACAAAACATTCAATGACTTTGACGGATTGCCCACTAGCGCCCCACTTTTTGCTACAATACTCGGAACAGACGGCGCCGAACAAATCACAGCTCGCGATTTAGCCAATCTCTCAAACACAATCGAGTATGAAACATTGACAAATTTCAATCTATTGCGCACGTAGGTTTGAAAAGCGCCAGCAATATAAAAATTGATTGAATAAATACGAAAATGTGCTATAATAATAATTATGAGAATTATAGCAGGAAGAAATAGGGGCAAAAAATTATTGCTCCCAAACTTTGACGGAACGCGTCCAACGGCAGATTTAGTCAAAACAAGTATGTTTGGGTTGTTGGATAGTTATATCGACGGTGCGCGCGTACTTGACCTATTCGCAGGGTCGGGAGCGCTCGGACTTGAGTGTTTAAGCCGTTACGCCGAAAGTGCAGTTTTCGTGGATATGAACCCCCAAAGTTGCGATTTAGTGCAAAAAAATGCGCAGTCTATGAAATACAGCCCCGAAATTATCAATTTGCCATATGATAAGGCACTTTTAAATTTTAAAAGACGTGGGCAAAAATTCGATATAATTTTGTTAGACCCGCCGTATCACAAAGGACTAGAAAGCCAAGCATTATTAAAAATTATCGACTTTGAGATTTTGACTCCCAACGGCATTTGCGTTGTCGAAATGGCGAAAGAAGACAGTATGGACGAGCAAGTCTATGAATTTTTCGAAGAACTCAAAAATCGAACTTTTGGCATAAAACGCATATTGTTGTTGCAAAGAAAGAATGTGAAAGAATAAATGGAAGAAATGAATAAACTAAAAAAATGTTGTTTTACAGGGCACCGCCCCCAAAGCTTACCTTGGGGAACTCGCGAATGTGGTCTTGCGTTCGAAAAATGCTATAATGACCTTGAGAATGCGATTGTATCCGCGATTTATGACGGATACACGTATTTTATATCAGGAGTTGCGCTTGGCATAGATATGTTAGCAAGCGAAATCGTGCTAAAATTAAAAAGCGAGTATGGACTCAAACTTGAGTGTGCAATTCCGTGCATTGGACAAAGTAGAGTGTGGGGGACAAAAGCAAAAGCGCGCTATCAAAATATTATCGACAAAGCCGACATTATTACATATGTTTCGCACTCGCCATACTTCGATGGTTGTATGGAAGAGCGCAACAAATATATGGTCGAGAATTCGTCCCGCATAATCGCCGTGTATAGTGGTAAAATTTGGGGGAGCGGAACAAAGAAAACAATTGAGTATGCACAAAACAAAGGGCTTGACGTCATAATAATTGCACCCGAATATGAAGAGAATTATTAAATTGTTGCAATTATTAAAAAAATGTGATATCATTATAAAAAATAAGGATAGTGGTATAATTTTTGCAAAAAACTTGCAGTTTTTGCACTTGTGCCATACCTACAAAAAAACACAAATGAGGGTGAAATATGCAAAATACAAAGTTTATAGTTCTAGATATCGGTTCCAGTAAATTGCGACTATGTTCAATCGAAAGTGATGACATTACAATCAACATTTGCGATAATTTTGAGATTGAATATAATGGTTTTGTCAATGGACAATTTTTGCAAACTGACGATGAGTTAAAGACTGCACTCAACGCAATTTTTAGCAAAGTAGATAAAGAAGAATTTTCAAAGGTGTATGTCAATGTCCCAACTGATTTTTGCGGTTTGATGAAGAAAGAAATCACACAATCTTTTTTCGCGCCGATTGAATTTAACAGTGCCTTGCATAGAGAGTTCTTAAAACGCGCCGAAATAGCGTCCGAAGAAATTGACGGCGGAGTAGTGCTAAAGAAAATTCTTGGCGACTTTTTGCCACATAGTTCAACGTACATTGAAGGAGAACACAAGCAAGAAGATTTGACCGCGGAAGTCGATTTTGTTTACGTATGTAAAGAGTTTGTTGATAAAATGAACGCATTATTTCAAGAGTTGGGATATGAAAACGTTTGCTATAAATGTGGAATTCTTGAGCAAGCAATGCAAATGACAAAATCAAATCTTCGCGATATGGGAGTTGTCCTTATTGACTGTGGGTATTTGACGACAAGCGTTATTGCAGTCAAAGGGGATAGAATTGAAAGTATGCACTCATTCGCACTTGGCGGGGCTCACATCACTGCTGATTTGAGCGAAGTTTTCAATGTTCCTTTCCAAGTCGCGGAATTATTAAAGCGCAAAGTGCTTTTGACTGTGGACCCGTCCGAAGTCGACTATTATGCCGTTAAGGACGAAAAAACTCAAAAAGAATACGAACTCAAAGCAAGTGAAGTTAATCGCGTCGTCCGTGCAAGGGTTGAACACATCGCAAAAATGGTTGGCAAATGTATCACTAATGACCAAAATATCTATCAATTTTTAGTAACAGGGGGCGGACTTTGCGGAATGAAAGGCGCGCTCGATATACTTTCATCAGCACTTGGAGTTGTATGCAAAGCAGAAAAGCTCGAAATGGGATTTTTGAAAGAATATTGCGACTCAGCGCTCGTTAGTTTGATAAAAACATCAATTATGGATGAAAAAATACTTTATCAAAATCTTCCATTCTACACAAAGTGGTGGCAAAAAATCAAAGCAATATTCAAACGTTAATAAATATTTGGTTTATTATTTAAGACAAGTGGACAAATATCATTACGTAAGACCACTTGTCTTTTGGGGTAAATGCTTGACATTGCTATGCTTTTGTGGTACACTACAAACATTAAAAAAAGGATAAATTTGTAAATTTATTTCAATTTACAAAAATGGTAAATATTATGAAAGTTTCTAATATAGGTTTTACATCACAAAAATTGGGAGATTTGGACAGCCAATTCCCAGTACAAGATATGCTCTTACGCACAGGGCAACTTGAGCAGTATGCAGGCGGAATTTTTGGATTTGGACATATCCCATATCTTGCCGAGCAAAAAATCAAAGCAATCATTTCAAAAATTTTGACAAAGCATAATTGTGTGGAAGTATCATTGCCACTATTACAACCCGAAAAAATTTGGGCGGACTCAGGAAGATTGCAAAAATATGTCGAAAATGGCGAGATGTTTAGATGTCTAACAGACAAAGGGAATTTTTGTCTTGCACCAACCGCCGAGGAAGCGATTGTCGAATTCGCAATTAGAAGATTGTCATCTCACAAAGACTTGCCAAAAGTGTTTTTCCAAATCGGCACAAAATTTCGAAATGAAATTAGACACCGCGGGTATTTATTACGCGGAATCGCCTTTGATATGATGGACGCATATAGTTTTTGCAAATCTCAAGAAGAACAAGACGCAATTTATGCAGACATAAAAGTTGCGTACAAAGAAATTTTTGATGAACTTGGACTTGACGTTAACCCTGTTTGTGCCGACAGTGGCGACATCGGCGGAGATAAGTCGGAAGAGTATATGTGCATAACTGACATTGGGGGCGATAATGTGCTCATCGACACAAAGACGGGTATCGCACTTAATTCGGAGTTGCTCGAAAGAGACGACGCCGAAGAATATTTGCAAAAAACGTACAATTTGACAGATATTAGTTCTCTAGAAAAAAGGAAAGCGCTTGAACTCGGACACATCTTTGACTTGGGTAAAAAATATTCATCAACTATGAATGGGGTCTATATAGACAATGAAGGCAAACAACAAAATTATATTATGGGATGCTATGGAATAGGCGTTAGTCGTACGCTCGCGTATTTGTATGAAAATAGCATAATCACTAAAGATGGGAAATTCGACGGTATTTGTTTGCCAAAATCAGTCGCACCATACCTATTCTACATCATACCAAAAACTGACGACGAAGAAAAATTCGCAATCGCCGATAATCTCCACAATAGTTTGAATGAACTCGGCGTGGACGTACTATTCGATGACCGCAAAGACATCTCAATCGGCTCAAAAATCAAAGACGCAAAATTGACAGGCGTTTCCTACATCATCGTAATGGGGAAATCTCTTGACGAAGGCTTTGTCGAAATCGAAGAATTAAGAACAGGCAATAAAATTCGCGTCGAAACTTCCAACCTCGCCCAAGTAATTTGCGACTTACAAAAATAATGATAATATCTAAAATCATAATGACAAAAAATAAAACAATATCTTTAAAAGCAAACACCAGCACAATCTCATTGTGTTGGTACTCTTTTTATAATAGAATAATTCCTTATCATCAAAGTAGTACAAGTACTCTCCTTGGGTCATTCAAGTTTATTAAGCAAGTATTAGTACCATTATTATCAAATAAATTCCTTATTATTAAAGCGAGTACAAGTACTAACTCTGGGTCATTCAGAGCGAAAGAATGTGGTACAATAAATTAGTACACAAATTATAAT
>CAZAYL010000010.1:0-37676 GCA_964489405.1 uncultured Lachnospiraceae bacterium
CTTGACAACGTCGCAATCTCCCGGAAGGGGTCGCGGTTGGTTATGGGCGAATATGTACTTTGACCGCGCTAGCTATCAACAGCAGTGCGCTTTCGCACACGCGGTAGCATAATAAGGATTGATTTTATCATCGTGCTGACGCGTGGCAAGCTGTGGGGCGCGATACCGCACGCGTGGCACGCGGTTCGCGAGATTCCTACGCTTCATCAAACCCTACAATGCGGGTTTGATTTTCGCTCTGAATGACCCAAGATAAGTACTTGTACCACTTTAATAATAAGGAATTATTTTATTATAGTAGTACTAATACTACTTCAACAACGCTGAATGACTTTAAGTTAGTACTTGTACTTGCTTTTTAAGATATTGTTTTATTCTATTGTCATTTTGTCATTATGATTTGTGTACAACTTTATTATACTACATCCAAACACAAAAAAAAATGAAAAAATATAAAAAAATATAAAAAAAACGATTGACATAGACAATAAAATTTGTTATAATAACGGAGCAATGAGATATTCCTCGATAGCTCAGCGGTGGAGCACTCGGCTGTTAACCGATAGGTCGTAGGTTCAAATCCTACTCGGGGAGCCAAAACAACCCAGTACTTGCAAAAGTACTGGGCTTTTTGCTTGCAATAGCTATTTTTATCACTCTTTGCTACCTTTGGCGACTCGAGATAGGTACGCATTGCGCGAATAATCCTACTCGGGGAGCCAAAACAACCCGAAAGTTTAGTACTTCGGGTTGTTTGATGGCGGGACTTTTTTTGATATAGATAATTTGATTTCATTCAGTTTTTGTTTCCGCAACGCTAATAATGAAATCATTTTTCGACTGTGCTTCCGAATCCGCCGACGCGTTCGGCATTTATTTCTCCTTCATTATCAACTTTCAAAAACGTTGTGAAAATTCCTTGTCCTATTTTATCCCCACACTTAATCTCATATGGCTCATTACTTAAATTCCTAAGCATAAAGCCGATATTCCCTTCATTACTAGCATTATTGTAGTAATCCGCGTCGATGATTCCAATTCCGTTGGCAAGCACAATTCCGCGTTTTCCCATTCCACTGGTTGAACAAAGAATCAACACTTCGTTTTCACCAAAACACGCTTTGATGTCAGTAAAGATGAGTTTTGCAGTATTCGGCTCAATTATAGCATCTATTGGAGAATAAAAGTCATATCCTGCGGACGCCTTTGTCGCGCGGTTTGGCATTTTTATTGCGCCATTGCTTTTCCTATTATTTACAATTTCAAATTTTCTCATACTTCCTCCTAAATCGCTTTTTAAATTATTATTTGCAAAAAAATGAAATTTTGATTGAAATTTTTCAATCATTCATCATTTGCGCGCTACATCTTTAAAATAATTATAACGATAAATTAATTCAATATACTCTTGTTTTTTGTAATAAGCGACTATTCTTGATTTAAAAACCTCGACATCTTCCGCCGTCAATGAGTTGTCAAGTATTACGACGTCGTCAATATTGTTAGTGAATAACTTGTCGGTATACATTCCACTAAGTGATGACACAAACACTGATTTCTCGATGTCAGAAGAAAACAAACTATAGCCTTGTGTGAGCGTAGTGTTGTACTCTATTCCCAATAAGTCGCAAATTGTAGGATATATGTCATAAGTATTACAAAAAGTGTGATCCACGCCCCCGCCAATTGCGTCGTTGTAGATAATCATCGGCAAATGATAGAGTTCAGTATTCTCATAACTATCTTTTGCGATATTTTTCATCTTGTAGCATAGGTTGGAATAGTAACAATTGTGATCGGCGTACATCACAACCGTTGTAGTGTCCAGAATATTTAATTCGGCAAGCCTTTCAAAAATTTTTTGCACCATTTTATCCGTGTCCATACAAGCCGATTTAAAATGTTTGAGTATTTCTAAATCTTTCTTGTTTTGCGGTAAGGAAAATTCGCCAGTCCCGTCGATATATTCTTCATATAGTCCAAAATTCGCATTTACGTATTCTAAGTTATCAGTCAAATGTTTGTTGTTATAGTCGTACGCGCCGTGCGTTGTAATTGTTGTATAAAAACTGAAAAATTGCTTATTCTCTGGAATAAATTCATCCATCATATTGTCAATGTATTCACTATCTAATATCCAATCATTAAACTCTTTGGTTTTATTTTCGAGTGTGCAATCTTCGATAGCGTATACATTTTCAAATCCTAGCGCGACATTGACATTTTCTCGGTCATAGAATTTCTTTGTATACCCGTGGAAATAATTCACAGCACTATTTTCGCTCGCATTTGCTTTGTATAAATTTGGTAGCGAATAAGGGGTTGTCAACCCAACGCTAGAGTTATATCCACTTAGTAATTTATCGTTAGGAATATGCCCAAGTAGTGAAATTTCTTCACTGATATTTGTTTTGTTGCGCGCGTAAAAATTGTCATAATATTTCGCAATCCCTGTTCCGTTTTTGATACTATATAAATACGGAGTAAAAATTGGGTCGATTGCAAAATCATCAAAACTTTCGAGCATAATGACAATCAAATTATCGCCCGCGCCAACTCCAGTCATATCATTTGTCATCGCAAGACTGCTTTGCCCACTTGATAAATAATTCTCAATAATTTTGCGTGTTTCATCCCTCATTTTACCATCGGAAAAAATATAATTGCTCAAATTTTTTAGATAAAAGCCATATGTACCAAATCGCTTTATTGATTCGGTTTTTAAAAACATATTGTTCCACAACTCTTCATCTGTGGTAACCGATTTTTGTTCTACTTCACTTGATGTTGCACTAACTACATTGATACTACTTACAAACAAACTTGTCCCGAGTATTTGAAATGATAAAAACATTGCTAAAATAACTGCGATGCGTCCTTTTTTTGTCAAAATAATCACTTTGTCAAGATTTTTTCGCAAATAACACGCAATAACAATGAAACCAACAAAAATTGCAATATTTAGAAGTATAATACCAAAATCTAAGAATTCAAATCTAAATGCGTTGAATCCCTCGTGCCCTAAATTGAGCATAGACAAACTGAATACGTCTCCAAAAACATTGTAGATTGTATCATTGACAATGTTCATCGACACTTGAATTAGTAAAAAAAATGATGCCAAACAAATCCAGCCCTTACTCCCTGTCGGAATCAAAAACAATATGCCCAAAAAAATTGCAATCACCGCCAAGTCGAACAAAAAATACGTTGGCAAAACACCAATACCCAGCGTCAAAAAATTGACCATTTCCAAAATCACAGCAAATACAACAAACATCGCGGGAAATATCCACTCGCGCATAAATAAACTTTTAATATTTTGCATAAATTTTAATCCCTTTACTAATAACTTCCATTTCAAAATCTCCCACGCATCCTCTTTCTCCATCGCAATTGACGACGGCATCACATTTGACTTTCGCCCTTGAAATATTGAACATTGCGACGTGTTTTGAACATCGGACTTTATTAATTCCACACAAGAACATCTTGAAAATACGCATTTTTGTGCCAAAACTGATTTTCTTTTTCTTTTCAAGAAATATGACAACATCAGCTCGCCCATCTTGCAAGTCGGCGGGTTTATTAAACTTCATCCCTGCGACATATTTCGAATTGGTAATAAGCATAAGTGCCGTCTTACCACAAAGAGTTTGCCCATCTCCTTCAAATTCAAAATCATATGCTTTTGCAGTAAAAAAATCTTTAACCCCTTTGAATACATACGCCATTTTGCCAACTCTACGCTTTATTGATTGTTTTGTTTCATAACTAGATAAAGTAAATAATCCAAATCCGCACACGTAAATTGCGTATCTATCATTAATTTTCATTACATCGTATTCAAAAGGTTGGCCATTTATTATAATGTCAAGTGCTCCTTTAATGCGCCTTGGTATGCGCAAGGTATGTGCCACATCATTGACTGTTCCGCTTGGGATATACCCAATCGCGGGCGCATTTTCTTTTTCGACAAGCGCTGACACTGCTTCGTTGACTGTGCCATCTCCACCAGATATTACAATGCAGTCATATTTGAAATAGCATTCTTCAATTATCTCAGTTAAATGCCCCGCATACTCAGTTTCGCGATAATCAACAATGTCAAATTTTGATTTCAATCTATTTACTATATAATCTTTATTCTTGACTATTGTTCCACGTCCACTGTTGGGGTTTGCGACAAACAAACATTTCATTCCTATACTATACACCATTTTTAAAAAAAACGCAACTCTTTGCCATATTTTAGCTTTTAATTATTGCATTTTATCAATAATTTGTACAACTTAAATTGTATAATTTGTAACTTTCATAATTTATCTTTAAAAACACCTTGCTATATTCACAATATTATCATAAAATGGAAATTGATTATTTTTTTGTTGATTTTTTATGATTAAAATGATAAAATAATTTTAAAATTAAGGAGTTTAACCATAATGAATAAAATCGCAAAAATAAGCATTTCTCTTGCAATAGTTTTTGTAGTTATATTTTTGTCGGCACTCGGCGCGTACCTAGCTGTACAAAAAGATAGACAAAATCAATTAAACAAGAACGACTTTTCAAAATACGTAAATTTTGCATCTAGAACAGTGCTATTTATTGGCGATGGTATGGGCGAAAATCATATAAAGAACGCGGAAATATATAATGGCACACCATCGTTTATATCAAGCTTTGCAACGCAAGGGTTTGTAACAACTTTTTCTAACAGTATGATATCCCCTACAGACAGTGCGGGGGCTGGAAGCGCTCTTGCGTGTGGAAAAAAATTTGATAATGGCGAAGTTTCACGCCACAAAGGCATTGATATAAAAAACATAAGTGAATATGCTAAGGATATGGGCTTTGGCGTTGGCATTGTAACAACTGATTCACTATCGGGTGCAACTCCTGCTTGTTTTTCTTCACACGCAACAAATCGTGGAGATACTGAAGACATAATAAGTGGGCAAATCAATAGCAATATTGATTTATTCCTTGGAGCAGGCGCAAATACATATAATGATTATAAAACACATTTTGAGAACAAAGGTTATACTTTTGTAAATGATTACTCATTATTAAACAATACAAATACTAAAATTATTGGAAGCTTCGAAAATATCCCCGCAAAAGATGGGCTTAATGCTACCCCAACGCTCGAAATGTTGACAACTTTTGCAATTGAATTTTTGGAAACAAACTTTGCAAATGGATATTTCTTGATGATTGAGGGTGCACACATCGACAAAAAAAGTCACGCGAATGAAATCTTACCAATGATTGAATATTTGACAAGTTTCGACAACTCTGTTCAATATGTAGCGAATAAATTTGACGCACTTGACGATACCGCCGTTATCGTAACCGCTGACCACGAGACGGGTGGTTTAAAACTTGCAACAACTAAAGCAAATATTCAAAATTCACTATACACTAGTAGTGGACACTCAAGTAAAAATGTTCCATATTTTGTTAAATTATCCCAAAATCGCGCAAAAAATTTTACACTTCCTACAACTATTGATAATACTGACATTTTTAAGCTTTGCAAAGCCATTCTTGTTGGCTAAAAATGTGATGACTATTATGCTCAACAAAAATAGTGTCTATTACATAATTTTACAATCCATACTTCTTTTTTATGTGTTCTAAATAGTTTTCAATTTCAAATTTTGCGTCCATTGGTATTTTTTGAGTTAAAAAGACTTCTGGAATTTTAAGTCGTGAAATGGCTGTGTTCTCTTTCCTAAAAACTATATATTTCTTGTCTAAATGCAAATTTTGTATAATGTAGCCATTATTTATCCAACATCGACTAATTGTATTGTGTTTATTAGTCGTCCAATAAGACGTTGATTTATATGCCGATGAACAAAGTTTTTTGTTCATTATATTTTCAATTTGCTCAAAAGATAAAGTTAGCGGGGTCTTTTCTACGCTTAAAAAATATTCGCTTAATAAGTCAAAAGATTTATTCTTGCTTATAATTGTCGTTTTGATATTTGATAAATTATTCAATAATTCCAAAACTTTTTCTTTTGTTAAAAGTTCAACATTTTCGCCATATATTTGATTTAGTTCAGAGTTTTGGCAACATTCGTGTATCAATGCAGTGTTGTTTATTGTGTTGGGTTGACTTTGATTTATTGTTACGGTGATACGCGGTTGGTCTGGTAGCATCTCTCTACCACAATAATGGCACTTCCCGTTTTGCCTTAACCAAATCGCTTTATACTTGCCCGTAACATTTTGTAAGGCTCTAGCATTTTCTCTATCAAAAAAGTATTCTGGGTCTAAATAAGGATTTACATTTGTTTTAACTTTGTTGTGTCTTATGAGAAAAACATCTTCAAGTCGCATAAGTTGAACATCTGAATGCGATGGAACAGCATACACGTGCTTATACCCAATTTTTATCCAATACTTTGAAATTATCTTTTTTCTTTGAAGTTTTGGGTGTTTTCTTTCACATTCTTCAAGAAGCAAAGCATTCAATGTAATATCAATATGTTTGAATGCTTGTGAAGAATCAGTTACTTTGTGATAAGTTGCAAAACCATTTAATTTCTTGTTTAGTGCTTCAATTAAAGATTTTTGAGAACCTTTATAATCTTGCACCATTTCTTTTAATTCATTTTCAAATCTTGCTACTGCATATTCTGATGGGGTGCAAATAACTGCGTTGTTGACCTTTTGATAATGCCTTGCAAGAAAATCAAATCCATCTGTAATTTTTGTAATATAGGTTTTTTCTATTGATAATTTAAGCCCTCTTGGTTGCAAAAAAGATGTCATTATATCACAAAATTTATTGCAATCTTCTTCGCTTCTACCAAATAATAGAATGTCGTCAGCAAATCTTATCATATTTCCATTGTCATAATCAACAACCATATTTTCGCCATAGTAATTATTGTAAATATATTCTTGTAGTCCATTTAAAACCATATTCCCCAAAATGGGGGATATGCATGTTCCTAAAGATATCCCTTCTTCTGTTGGGAATAGACTACTGCCAAGCACAAAACCTGCTTTCAAAAATTCTTCTAGTACTCGTCTTTCCATTGGAATATTAGCTAGTAACCACTCATGACAAATTGTGCTGTAATATGACTTTACATCTGCAAGCAAAACGTATTCAGGGGCATTCTCTACACTCATACTTTTCACTATATATTCGTGAACATCTTGCAAAGAGCGACCTTTCCTAAAAGCAAAAGACTTTCTATCTCCACTTGCTTCTGCAATGGGGTCAATAGAATATGAATAAAGCACTTGCATTGCTCTATCATACATTGTGGGAATATTCACTTTTCGTTCTTTTGTATTGTGTTTTGATTTAATTATAATTTGCCTAAAAGGTTGCGCTTTATAGTTATATGAACTAAGCAAAAGTGCTGATCTCATCTTTTCGCTAGATGTTCTCCATTTTACGCCATCAATCCCTGGTGTTGAATCACTATTAGTGATTTTTCTAACCGCTAAAACACGAGAAGATTGAGCCATTGTAATTCTTCTTTGCAATTCTTCCATTCGTTCTTTGTTGTTAGTAAACACCGCTTTTGTAAGTTTTTGCTGTGAGTCCAAAAGTTCTTCTTCAGCACTTATCCAATCAATATTATCCCAAAGTTTTGCAAGTTCATCATCGGTCATACTATCAACACCGATTTTAATGCTATCAATATTTATAGCAACAGGACAATGGTCTGAGCCTAAATATTGGTCTAAATATTTTGAATAAACAACATAATCTGCGATTTTTTCTTCAACTAGAATATAGTCTATTCGCCATCCTAAATTATTAAATCTATTTCCTTGTCTATTAGACCACCAAGAATATACAATTTCTTCAGAGTTCATTTTTCTAAAAATATCAACAAATCCACAGTCTAAAAGTTCTTGAAAATTGCTTCTTTCTTCACTTGTAAATCCAAATTTTCTGCCTTCATTTCTTTCATTGCCAGCATAAACATCTATATCTTTGTGTGCAACATTAAAATCTCCACACATAACAACAGGTTTATTTAATTGCAATAATTGAATGTAATTTCTAAACTCTATATCAAAATTATCTCTATATACAGTTCTTGCTAAATTGTTTTGAGAATTTGGGACATAAACATTTACAACATAAAAATTCTTATATTCAACTGTTATAACACGACCTTCATTATCAAATTCTTCAATATCAATACCATATTTTACACTTAATGGATTTAATCTGCTAAAAATAGCAGTTCCAGAATATCCTTTTCTTTTAGCACAAAAATAATATAGATGATAGGGGATATTTTCGATCTCCAATGGTTCATTTAATTTAGTTTCTTGAAGGCATATAACATCTGCTTTTGTTTCCTTAATTGTTTCAACAAAACCTTTTTTTAAACACGAGTTTAAACCGTTCACATTCCAAGTCACAATTTTCATAAAAACTCCTTTGACAACTAATCAAGGTTTTATGATAATATTTTTTATTCATTTTCCTATAATGAAGGTGTCAGATATAGTATTACATTAAACAACGCTTGTCTCAGTTGCACTTTCATTATAACACACTTTTTGTCTTTTTTCATTCAGTTATCTCTCCGTTTGCATTCTTGACAACACAAAGTAAATATGCTATAATAAAAAAAAATTAAAAGATAGGAATTATGCTTGATAATAACAAAGAAAAATTAAAAAAACTACGCGATAAATTCGCAAACTATTTTGAGTATGATGAACGTACAAAGGTTTTACGCATAAAAGACGGCGTAAAAGATTTTTCTGAATTTGGTACTATTAATTATTTCCATTTTGAGAATGTGGAAGAAATTATTTTACCGACAAGTTTAGAAAAAATTTCCTCCCGAGCCTTTATATACGCAAAGTCGTTAAGGAAAGTATCTTTTGCAAAGGACGGCAAACGCCCACAACTAAAAGAAATATATGCTGATGCTTTTTATGGGTGCGAAAATCTTGAAGAGTTCGAATTTTGTGATTCTATCACGCATCTTAATTTGGGTGCATTTTATGGGTGTAAAAAATTGAAAACCTTTGCTTTCTCAAGCAATGATGAACCAAAAATAATCGGTGATTACGCTTTTGCGTGGTGCGATGCGCTTGAAAGTGTCAAAAATCTTAACGGGCTAACATCAATTGGCAACAGCGCATTCTCAAATTGCCAAACTCTACAAAGTTTCATAGTCCCCGAAAGTTGCACAGAAATAGGGAGAGATGGATTCTACAATTGTCAAAATCTCGAGGACTTGACACTTTCTAGCAACTTAAACACAATTTACCCGTTTTTTAAAGAAAGTCCGAAAGTCAAACTCGATATGGATAACAACTCCAAAGATAATACTGTGTATATTCACAATGGTTATCTTATGCAAAAGAAATCACATAACGACGTCATTCTTGTTGCTTGCACAGACGATGCTAAGCCAACGATTCCACCAGAAACAACCATTATTGGACAGGATGCATTCTATGGTTGTACTATGCCAAATCTCACGCTTAATGACGGCTTGAAAATGCTTGACGCCCGCGCATTTAGGGGCATAAAAGGTCTAAAATCGTTGGCAATTCCCGACTCTGTCGAATCAATTGACTCATTTTGTTTTATGAAGTCTGACATAGAAGAGTTAACTTTAGGTAAAAATTCATCACTGAAAGTAAATACATTACTTAATAGTAACATTAAAAGGGTTTCAATTCCTGAAGACTGTGTAAAATATTACGAGTCTCCAAATAGCGCAATTATTGACAAAGAATTTCCTTTGTTGCTTTTTTGCAATTCAAATAAAATTCCTGACGGCATACAATATGTCGCTTCTGATATTAATTTCTCTACGAATGAAGAAGAGTATCATTTGCCTGACACCTTAAAATCGCTCCAATTGTACTTTATGTTCGATTGCCCTAACCTTAAAAAAATATATGTTGGGAAACAATTGAGAAATGGTTTGTATAGTGATGCATTTAAAAACTGCCCTAACTTGACAGAAATTGTAATAGATTCGGAAAATCAAAATTACAAATCAATTGACGGATGCGTTTATATGGCAAACTCAAATGGCGAATTTACACATCTAGTCTTTGCTCCCACCAATGCAATGATTAGGGAAGGTACAAAGTCTATGGGTAGCTGTTTTATGCAAACGCCCGATATTGAACGTGTTGTTCCTGTTGGCTATGACGAAACATCTCAGCCAAACACAATCTATATTCCTAATTCGTTAAAAATTGTCGAGTGGGGAGCCTTTGCAGACCTTCCTAATTTGAGAGAGTTGGTTCTTCCTGACAATCTACAAGAAATTGATTCCACTTCTATTTTCGATTGCCCTAATCTTGAGAAAATTGTTATTCCAGCAAATGTAAGAATCAAAAGAAACAAATATATCAATTGGTACAGTGATGAACTAGAACATATGAAAGAATATTGCGCTCCGTTAACCCCACATTTTTTTCAGCAAAGCATTCTGGAATCGGGTGCGGAATTCTATACTCAAATTCGAGTCAATGGCAAAAATGTTACTGTTAAATTGCCGAAAAAAATTAGAGAGTGCATTGACGAAAATATGGTTTTATTTCAAAAAGATGATGGCAAAATGGCAATCGCACGTGTCGATGCAAATTTGCCACAAACGGGTTATTTAGATATAATTGATTTTGAGAGCGCACTCGAAAATGCGTCAGAAAAAAATCTTTACAGTTTAATGCTTTTAAAAGATTTATTCAAACTTATTCCTTTCAACAATGCTAAAGTAAATAATATTGCAAAATTTTTACCAGCAATTTTTGTCATTGAAAACTTACCAAAAGATGAAATTGTCGGCTACTACAAAAATGCAACATCGGCTGGACGTGGTAGCAAAAACTCAAATGCCGATGTGCTAAATTCGTGGCAAGATGTTATGACAAAATGCAAAATCGCGGGCGAGAACAAACCAATTAAGGATATGCCAATCACTTATAAGATTGCAGTATTCAAAATTGCTCAAAGTTTGGGAATGTTTGTAGATGATGACAAGCGGTATCTTTCACTCCCAACTATTTGCCAATGGCTCAATGAAAATATTTTGCAAAAATACAACAAAAACACAATCAAACGCCTTTTTTCAGATTTTGACACATATAATCATCCATATAATAAGGATTTTGCAATTCTATTTATCAACTGCATTGAACAATATGCAAAGTCTAATGTTTGTGCGCAAAATGTTGGCAAAAAATATGCAAATGCCGAAAATTACCAACCAGTATTCCTAGACTTCGTCCGCGCTGACGATTTGGGAAGTGTTAAGAATGGTATGAGTAATTTCCATAACAATTTTGACATTTTGTTAAAAAAGTTCGACAAAAAAATCATATCTGCAGATATGCGTAGACACACAAATTCAAACTATGTTCAACTAGCTGACGTCGAGTTCTGCTTCACTAAAATGTCGGAATTTGATATTTCAAAATTTTTGACGCCAGAAGACGAAAATCATCATTCGATAAGGAACGAAATCATAAAAGATTTTACAGATACTATTGCACAAAACGCGCGCTACTCACAAATAGAGTTTGAGACGCTCTTAAAATGGTATATGTTAGGAATGAAAAATTATGCAAGCGCGCGCGTCAAACAAGCACGTGGCGAAATTGCACACCTAACACTTGACATCGCCCCGATTGAAACGATTTGTTCTAATGAAGAACTTGCAAATGCAAAATTTACCTATCATTATCTTGACAAACGCACACCAACGTCAGCAATTTTAGGCGAACTATCCAACTGTTGTCAAGTAATTGGCAATAACGGCGAATCGTGCGTGAAGTATGGTATGATAAAACCTAACTCAGGGTTCCTTGAATTTAGAAATGTGAACGGCAAATTTGTCGGACAGGGCTGGGTTTGGTACAATCCAGAAAACAAGCAAGTTACAATAGACAACATCGAAATACCAAACACATTGCTACGTCAAATCGACAATCTTGAATTGCAATTTAAAAAACTTTTGGACAATGTGACAAAAGGTATAATCAAAGGTATAGGCACAGAAAATGTCAATCGTATAACTATAGGTCTTGGTTGCAACGACCTTAGTCAATTGCTAAAAAATGAAAAACTTTATCAAAAATATATTCCAGCTGAAAAAATCGAAAACACCGAAAATTTAACTGCTGGAGAAATAAATATTTTGAAAGGTGGCGCACCTCGCGATTTCACTATTTCAGAAATTCAAAAAGACGGCGACACAGCTATTAAAAACGTTTATTCTGACGCGCGTGAAGAAAGGGGTCAAGTACTACTTTGGAATAATGCAAGAGAAAAAACAAAAGAAAAATGACAAAGCAATTACCTACAACCACAAAATTTCACATCTAAATACACCTAATGTAATACAAAAAAATGTAGACAAAATCAATATCGGTTGAATTTGCCTACATTTTTTATATATTTATAATTAAATTGTGTTTCCTAGTGAATTTTCTTTATTTATTAAACCATACCTTTCAAGAAATAACAATAAATTTCTTTAACGCAAATATATTGTTAACCTTTGAGTACAATTTTATATGCCGTAGATATTTTTTCAAGCCATTGCTTTTCAATTTTTTCAACGTCTTCGCTTGTCATTGTTTCGTCAAAACTATTGTATTCTATTTGAATAAGTTGCGAAGTTGTGCCATCTTTGACGCCCTTACCTTTGTATAGGTCCTTTACTTCTATGTTGACAATTTTGTTTGATGTTTTCTCAATCTCGGTTTTGTAATCCACAAATTTCACGTCATTTGGCACAAGTAGGTTATATTCTCTTGTAATGCTCGGGAACTTGCTTTGTTCTTCAAGTGCAGTTGTCCCCATTGACAACATATCAATATTGATTTCAAGGTAATGAACCTTTTCACGAACAAGTTTGCCATTTTCAAAATTCTTTACGGCACCATCATCCAAAATGCCAATGATGCCAAACTTTTTGCCCCCGACCAAAATATCGGCGCAAAGTTCAAACGTTGGCTCTTGTCTTTCAACAAGTTCGAATGTCATACTATATTGCGCCATAATGAGTTCTAACACCTGCTTGATATCATAAAAATCATATGGGGCATCTTTGTCGATGCCGAAACCTTTTTCTATTTTGTTCCCACACAAAATAACTGCTAAGTGCGAATTTTGCTCATATCCTGTGTCTGCGTTTGAATTGCGTTTAAATACTGTGCCGATTTCAAAAATAGGTTCGCAAACACTATCTTTTGCGATATTATAAACAAGCGTGTTTACCATACTATAAATAAGATTTGGGCGCATAATTGCAAACTTATTTGAAAGTGGATTTATCAATTTAATATCGCCATAAAGTTCACTTTTTTCGTCGATTTTGAGCATTTTCATCGAATTTTCGTGAATAAACGAGTAGGAAATACATTCATTGGCACCCACGCCATACAAAAGATTGCGCAAAATATCAGAATTTATAATATAGTTGTTAGGTTCATATTCTACACTCAAATTTGGCATTGTAGGTTCAATGTTGTGATATCCAAAAATTTGTGCAACATCCCCAACAATGTCAATAATGTCGTCTAGATCAAGTCTATAATTTGGTGCGATCGCCTCAATTTTTTGTTCATCCAAAATATTAATTGTATAGTAATAACTTTCAAGCAATCGCTTTATGTCTTGCGCTGTAAATTTTGTGCCCAAAATTTTATTGATATAGGGCACTTCCAATTGCTTTTTATTCTCCTTTGAGTTCTCAAATTTGACAAACGCCGAATCTAACTGCCCGCCACAGTTATCTATAATATATTCAGCGCATAGACACGCACCCAACTTTGTAATGTTGGCATCCACGCCACGCTCGTACCTATACGACGCGAGTGTACTTATGTGTGTGTTTTGACTGGCAATGCGCAATTTAATTGGATTAAAGTTCGCCGACTCAATGACAATGTTTTTAGTATTTTCGTCCACTTCAACTTTTTGCGTGCCAATAATGCCCGCAAGACACACAGCATCTTTTCTGTCTTTTATAATTATACTACCTTGTGGAGCGGTAATTTCACTTCCATTGATTGTCGTTAATTTCGTATCGCAAGCCAAATTGTCAAACTCAAGTTTTCCATTGAGTTTATCTAAGTCATACACGTGAATCGGTTGTCCAAGTTCTAGCATAACAAAATTTGAATAATCGACAATTGGATTGATGCTTGCAACGCCTAAATTGTGTAGTAATTCAACAATTTTTGCGGGTGTTTTTTGAGTATTGTCAATATTTTTAATACACACAAGAACTAAATTGCCGACGTCATCAGTTTTTATTTCAACATCAATCGGCAATTTTTTTAACCCACTCAAGTCAATCTTACTTTCAATCTTGGGTAATTTGTTATATTTTTTATAAACATAATATTCGCGCAAAACGCCCAAGTGCGAAAGCATATCGGGACGATTTGCTTTAACCTCAAGTTCAACAATTGCATCGTTATTCATTTCTTCTTCGCACGCAACTTCAAACCCTTGCAAGTCCAACCAATTGTGGTCAAAATCTTTATAATCAATAGGTTCGCCCGCTAATTTTTCTAAAAATCTATGTGAATATTTAAACATCTTTTTCCTTCCTTATTTATTTTTACACGCAATTAGTGCAATTTTTTGAAAACCTTTATATTATTGTCATGTAGGATACGCAGTTCTGGCAATTTATACTCAATTTGCGGAAATTTGCTCATTCCGTACCCAAATGCAAAGCCTTGTGTGCCTTCAGGATAGCCGACATTTTTGAAAACATTTGGGTGTACCATTCCACATCCACCAACTCGTATCCAACCTGAGTTTTTACACGTGCGACATTTCTTCCCGCCACAAACTGGGCAAGTTATATCAATACCTGCACTAGGTTCAGTGTATGGATAATACGTTGGAATAAAACGTGCGGTAATTTTTTCGCCAAAAACTGATTTGACGCAATTCATAATCGTACCTTTTAAATCCGCAAATGTAATATTTTCGCCGACAATCAAGCCTTCCATTTGGAAGAACATCGGCGTGTGTTGTGGGTCAAGGTCATCAACACGATACACAATGCCAGGAGAAATAATTTTTATTGGGGGTTTATGCTTTAGCATATAGCGAATTTGCACCGCGGACGTGTGTGAACGCAAAATTTTGTTTGGAAACTCCAAATAGAATGTATCTTGCATCCCACGTGCTGGGTGATGAGCTGGCATATTCAACATTTCGCAATTGTACTTATCAAGTTCTATTTCAGGACCACTCGCGATGTTGAACCCATTATTTATATAATACCTTTCAAAACGCTTGTAGATTCTAATCAATGGGTGCATTGCCCCATATTTAACAATTGGTTTGCTGAGTGTTATGTCAATTTTTTCGCTTTTATTTTTCTTTTCGCTCATTTTTGCTTTAACTGCTGAAATTTTTTCTTCCATTTGCGCGCGAAAAGCATTGACCTTTTGCCCATATTCCTTTTTCTTTTCGTTCGCAATATTCTTTATGTTTGCATACAAATCTTTCAACACATCCTTGACGTTTTTTTCGACATTATCGACGTTATTTTCATCAACAATACTATCAAGTAATTCTTTCATTTTATCATCCATATTGTTTTAACTCCTATTTTTGTTTTGTTTGTAAACTTTAAATATGTGCAAAAGCCAACTGAATATATGGTTTTATTCCAAAAAAGTCGCCCCTAAATATAGGGCGACTCTCATTCGCGGTACCACCTAATTTTTGGAATAAATCCAAATCTCATTACATTTTCACAGTTTTGTCTGTCTACGACTCGTGCCGTAGCAACTCCAATGCCGAACTTCACGCGTCGTCTGAACATAAGTGTTTTCCAGCCAAGAACACTCTCTCTTGATGAAAACGACACACTACTAAAACATTTTCCTAGTCTTTATTCAGTTATACGTATTTTACACTACAATAAAGTTTTTGTCAAGCATTTTTTCAACTTATTGGAATGTTTTTGTTGAAAATTTGCAATGTCTATGTTAAACAAAATCAATTGTAGGGATATGGGCGTCCACCGCCAATAGGAATAAGTTTATTCCAAGTATTACGCCCGACAATGCCATCAACAATAAGCCCGTTTTCTTGTTGGAATTCGCGAATGGCACGCTCAGTTTGTACTCCAAAAATATTGTCAATTACACCAACTGGGTAAAGTTTTGCTGTGAGTTTGCGTTGTAAATACCTAACATACGAACCTGTACTACCTTTGCGTAAAACCACTGAACTTGGGTTAAGAACAAACAACGCGCGCCACGTGTTTTGTCCAACAATGCCATCTACTATAAAATCATTTTGCGTTTGAAACGCTTGCACGGCGCGCAATGTATTTTGACCAAATATTCCGTCAAGCGCTCCGACATTAAAACCATTTTGTACCAATAAGTATTGCATACATTGCACTGCTCTTCCACGATTGCCGACGCGAATAGTTGGAAGATCTTGTGTGTTTGTTATTTCACTAATGTATGAAACATTCAAAAAATCGCACACTCCTTGGCACGCTTCATTTCCTACTTCTTTTTGGTAGTCAGGGTCTAACATAAGTTTTGCTTCAGCATAATTAGTCATAAAACCTGCTTCAATAAGTGTTGCAGGACAATTCACGCCTGTGAGCATTCCAACGTCAAGCGTCTTGACACCACGTCCCGTTTGTCCTGTTCCTTGCAAAAGTTTTTGATATACATCTTTTGCTAGTTGCTCACTTTGTGTAGATAAATTATTGTTCAGTGAATAATAAACTTCAATTCCATTGGCATCACTAAACTCTAACTCATTCCCAGATGCATTATATGCAAATGTTACAAGTGCAGATACACGCTGTGCATTAACGCGCGAAATGCGCGTATTAATTGACACATCCGTCCTTTCGGGCTTCACATCAAAAATATTGAATCCAGTTCTTAAGCACGCAATCAAAAATTCGTTTTTTGTTGCATAATTAAATTCATTTTCATAAATACTTCGGTTTAAATACGGCATAATAGGTGTACGTTTGCCGATTGTTGGCGGATTAATTCCGTGCTCATCATTGCCACCGATTATGTAATTACTAGCGTTGTTTGCCATAATTTTCTTTCTCCTTTGCTAAGTATTTTATGCACCCAACACTATCATTGTTATTTTCATTTGCAAATATTATCATTTTCGTAATTTTTATCGTTGCAAAGGTATGTGCCACAAATGGGGTTCTTTTCACCCGTTAAAACAATTATTCCATTTGCAACACATTTGCCTGCTTTATTAAACATACATGGCGCATTGCACTCAATATTTGCTTTCTTTATATGCCTAAAATTTTCATACTTTGGGGTTTTTTGAAACATTGTTTTTGTTATATCGTGAACTTTTTTATTCTCGTCTTTTGTATATGTATTGCAAACTGTATTATTCGTAACACACACGCCCTTTGCCATACACACGCATTTATTATTATGCTTGCAATTTAGTTTTCTACAATTTATGTCCATAAACACCTCTCCATTCATTATGGAACATTTTGCAATATTTTAAACATCAAATTTTATAAAGAATGTGAAATTATAAAATAGTAATACCACATATTTTTTACAAGTATTTTGTATCTTTTTTAATTAAAAAAAAAGAGTTCAGCTCCAATAGCCTCACTCTTGTTTTTTTTGCAATCTTAAAAGATAAATCAAATATTAACCGCAACTACTTTATATTTATTCACACATATGTCAATCGACTTATTATTCGTCATTGCTTTTGTCATCAGTTGAAGGTTTCTCACCTTTAGCATATTCCCCAACAAAGACATCAAGGTATCCTTCCGCTTCATCATATTGAGATAAGTCAATTAGGTGTGTATAATATGTCGTTGTACCATCAACTTCGTTTGAAGCAAGATATGTGATAAATCTCCCATCAAAATCGACATACTTATTTCCATCACTTTTGCCTTCAACGTCGCTACCCAAAATTTCTTTTGCTTCAAATTTTTTATCAATTAAATCAATAACATAAATTTGTACGGCACTCTCTCGAACATAAATCTTAGACCCATTACTAAATAAAACGTTATATGTTTTATCCGCAATTGTTGTTCTAGAAGTTTCGCCATTTGCGCCAGTCTTTACATAATATGTTCCGCTATCGTTAGAAGCGATAACTCCACCTTCAAAGTCGCCTTGCTCCCCGCCAACTACAAAATAATTTGAATAACTATTGTTGTAATAAATATTCTCACTATTTTCAAACGACTTACCTAGCGTGTTGCTTGCAAAAACTGTGCTACCATTTTGGGTTTTTTCATAATAAATTTTCCCCGCTTTACACGCTTTTAATGTAAAACTTGCGGTATTATTGTCGACTATTACCTTATTCTCTCCGCTTACCAGATTATAAGAACTGATTTTATTCGTATCAGTTGTTGCTTGAGTGAAAAACACAGTTTGTTCAAAGGCTGTTGAATTTTGATTATATTCATACGTTGAAATTTCGCTCCATACGGCGCCCGTTACTTCTTCAGCAATCTTTGTTTTCCCATTGTTTTTACCTTTGCTAAATTCAAAATAAATTAAATCTGTTCCATCCAAAATTGTCAAATATGTTGACGCATTTTTTGCGTCTTTATTAAATTTTGTTACATTAAATTGCACACTTGAATATGAAGAATTTGTTGTATAAAGTCTTTTATTATCACTTCCATCTATTTTGCATCGATAAAAATCAACGCGTTCTTTCAAGAGTGTCCCACTTTTGTCTTTTTGATTATTTGGCGTAGCATAGTAAATGTAATTATCGTAAATATAAAACCCACCAAATTCATAGCAAGTAATTTTAGAAACAATTTGCACCGCTCCCGTTACGTTGCCATCTTCATCTAGTGGCAAAGCCCCATCATTAAGTTCAACGCGATATATTCCACCACGAACAACTTTTCCATCTTTGTTCGTTTTGTCAGTGATGTCATCGACACTATAAAAGCCATTCGCGAAATACACAAAGTTACCTTTGCGGACTTGCATTCCCCCATTGCCATAAACTGTGTCATCGACTTTAGGATTTCCCTTAACCGCCGAACCACACGCGGTCATAGCAATTGCTACGACTGCAACTGTAATAATTAGTAGTATTTGTTTAAAAGACATATTCGCACCTATATATTTTTATTATTGACATATCAAAATGATATAAACGCAAGTCGCGTTTTTTGACATTCAATTTTTTGTACTTGTCAACATATATTACATAATGATATATTGAATTAGTAGCAAGAGTATAACATTTTTTTTAAATTAAGTCAATAAAATTAACAAGCAATATAGATTTGGAGGATAAAAAATGCGACAACAACCATACGAACATTTGTTAGCCAATCAAAATAGCCCCCCACAAGGGACATTGGCGACTGAACAGCAATCTTTCACGAAGCCCGCTCCAAGCACTGCTGGAATTGGGAGTCTTTCTTCAATATTGGGAAATCCTGCTAATTTAGCAAAATTTAGCACTCTTTTCAATATGATGAAAAATAATCAGCGAAATTCTTCACAACAACAAAGCACAACAAATTTTACACATAACTCCTCTATTAGCGACTTATCTCCCCAAAACTCAAGTAAATCTTTGGGTTCAACACAACACATAAATCAAGAAAATATATATAAAGAGAGCTCTTTATCCCCTCAATCACCATTAAATTCTTCAATGAAAAATGCTGACAATTTGCAGAAATATAAACAAAACAGCAATGAGTCTTTTGCGCAAAATTTTCCCACAATAAATCCGCAGTATTCGCTAGAAAAACTTTTGCAGTCACAAACATTATCCTCTCAAACAAATAAAAAAGATGATCAAAATGAATTAAAAAACAATCGTAAAAGCGTACTGCAACAAATGAGTTTACACAATGCCTACTTGACACGCATTCTACACAATTAACTTTTAAAAAATGCAAAATAAAACAAATTTAGACAAAAGAACCAAAAATTTTCAATATTATATCATATACAATTGTATTTGGAGGACAATATATGTTTGCAAAGAAAAAAATAGTTCTTAATAGTGCACAAAGCAACAATAGACACGGAATAGCAGAAATCACACGCTTTGACAATTTTACACAATTAACAATTAAGTTAAATAATTTTCAACCACATAATGATAGTGCATATGTTTTTTTGTTAAAAAATAATGATTTACAACAAAAAATTTCTCTCACATCTCCTTGCGATTTTTCTTGCGACGTAAACATTCCGATTGATTTAGATAAAAAAATATCGTGTTTGTTAATTGAAAGTGGCGAAAAACAAATACCATTGTTTTGGGGTGGGACTGAAACACAATCACAAATTATGTCAATCATAAGCAACGAAACATCACCGCTAACACACATAAATAACCAATTTCATCAAGAAATTGAGCAACCAATTGACATGCAAAATGTAAACGCCAATGCTTTTTCTTCCATTCGTAGTGAAATTTCTATAAATAGAGAACCTAACTTTATAAAACCAGAAACTCAGCAATATGATCAATCAATAAATGAGTCTACTAGCACAGAACAAATTGACAAACACAAAAATAACATCTCAAAACAAAGTGATAGTTGCAGTAATTATGACAATGAAAACAACTGTTTTGATTTTGACCAAAGCGACATTGAATATGTTGTAGACAATGAAATCACGAAATATGAGTTAGTCGAAAATTTTGAGGAACCTAATTTCTCTCAATGTAAAAATTGTAAATATAAAAATGTTTTTTATCAAGAAAAATACACAAATGAAGCAAAACAGCAATTAGCAAAAATTTCACAGATGCAACAATATGAAACAATTGAGCAAAATCACCAGTATGCTATGCAAAATACTAAAGATACCTGCGATATTTTACAAGATACCGACAAAAAAATACAAAATGATATTCAAATTTTAAAAGAATATCCAGATGTTTTAGACGACAATAGCAAAGATGAAATTGCAAAAAATGAAGATAATACGGCAAATGAGGTCCCTTATTACTATGGGTTAATCAAAACGCAATATGATGATATGTTCTCAAAATACCCCATCTTTTCTCCACTAAGCAATATTATTGAAAATTCAAAATGGATAAAAATTGAGGGTGTAGACGCCCCATACATAATGGGAATAATTTACGATAACGATAAACCAAAATATCTTTGTTATGGCGTTGCACAAGAAAAGAAACAAAACCCACCTATTGAAATTGCAGATTCTAGTCAATGGGTGCCTTTCGACATCACGAACGAATTTGGTAATGGTGTGTGGATAATGTATCAATCAGCGGACAATGGCGAAACAATCAAAGTTGAAGTTATATAATAAAAAACAAGCGTGCTAAAAGCAATTTTGCTCAAATAGTACGCTTATCTTTTTATAAATAATAAGTTCTAAATTCTTGTTGTTCAACTTATTTTTGATTAAACTACTTTTTGTCCATAACGCGAATGAGTTCCAATGTTTTGTTGGAATATCCCCATTCATTGTCATACCACGCAACAAGTTTAAAGAATTTGTCGCTCATTTCAATGCCTGCAAGTGCGTCGTAAATGCAAGTATGTGGATTTGTAATAAAATCGCTTGAAACAACAGGTTCATTTACATATTCAACAATTCCTTGCATCGTTGTTTCGCTCGCCTTTTTGACCACTTTATTGATTTTTTCAAGACTTGTAGGTTTTTTCAATTTAACAGTTAAATCTACAACAGAAACGTCAACTGTCGGCACTCTAAAACTCATTCCCGTGAGTTTTCCATTTAAGTGCGGAATGACAACGCCAACCGCTTTCGCTGCACCCGTGCTTGACGGAATGATGTTAGCGCTAGCGGAACGCCCGCCACGCCAGTCTTTTTTACTCGTCCCATCGACAGTCAATTGTGTTGCCGTCATCGCGTGAATTGTCGTCATCAACCCCTCTTCAATACCAAATGCGTCATCAATAATTTTAGCAAGTGGGGCTAGGCAGTTTGTTGTGCAACTAGCATTTGAAACAATTGCCTGACCGTCATACGTGTCATCGTTGACACCTACAACATACATTGGCATTTCCTTCCCGGGCGCGGTAACCACAACACGTTTCGCCCCAGAGTTAATGTGAACTTGTGCCTTTTCTGCACTAGTGAATTTCCCTGATGCTTCACAAACGTACTTTACCCCATCCTTTGTCCAATCAAGATTAGCCGGGTCAAGTTCGCTATAAAATGCGATTTTTTTGCCATTAACAATCAAAGTTTTATCTTTGCTTGAAACCTTACCTTTAAAAGTGCCGTGAACTGTGTCATATTTAAACAAATACTCTGCATACTCTGCACTAATAAATGGGTCATTGATTGCGACAACTTCGATGTCTGAAAAATTTTCAACTGACGCACGCAAAATTAATCTCCCAATTCTTCCAAAACCATTGATACCAATTTTAATTTTTTTCATATATTTCTCCTTAAAAAGCAACTTGCTCCATTAAAAGTATACACCATAATAAAATGTTTTCAAACTAAATTATGTGCAATTTTCGGCAATTTATGTTTTTTTATTCGCGCTTTATCTAAAGTATATTTAAAATATAAAGATGCACCATATTATTATAATAATTATTTATTAATTTCAGTCTTTCTATCTTCATTATTTTTTTGTAATTTTTCTGATAGCGCAACAAAATCGTCCAATATATCTTCAAAGAACTTAAACGCTTCGTCATACACTTTATCATTCAATAAGTCTATTCCACTTTCATAAAGTAAATCCATCGTTTTCTTGCTTTCACCATTCTCCATAAGCTTAATAAAGTCGTTCAAAACTTTTTTATCACCTGCGTAAATTTTTTGCGCGAAATAGCAAGCAATCAACATATCCAGCGCGTAATTATAATTATAGTATGTGTAGAAAATATGCCCATCACTCATCCAATTATACTTTGTTTCATCAAATTTTGGCAAAATCGTATTTTCATTATCAAAATTTTGAACAAAAGAGCTAATTTCTTCGATATCAAGTATTTTCCCTTCACGCAAATTTGTGCGCATATATTTTTCTAGTTCTGCATCTAAAGACCCTGAAAAAATATTTCCACGCAAAGTTTTTAAATAATCTTGCATATAAAGTAATTTTTCGTCGTCACTTTGTGCTGAATTAACTAAATGTAAATAAGTAATTGTTTCCGTCGTCAAACTTGGAATTTCAATCAAGCACCACGGCATCCCAGCAAGATTATATGGCTGTTTTGCATCCGTAATTTGTGATTGCATTGTATGCCCAAATTCGTGTGCGAATGTAAAAACATCCTCAATGTTGTTTTGCCAATTGAAATGCATTACAGAATTTTTACCATACACACTCATACAGTAAATTGAAGAACTTTTGCCCTTATTTGGATACACATCACACCAACGCTCAACAATAACTCTTTCTAGCGTTTGTGTATAAGTATCTCCCAAACATTTCAAAGCTATTGCAAGCCTATCTTTAGCATTTTCAAAAGTTACGTGCGGGTCAAATTTTGCAAGTGGAACTGACATATCCCACGGCATAAGCTCATCATAACCTAAAATGTTCTTAACTGCAACTTGATACTTCTTTTTTAAGTATGCATATTGTCTTGCTTTACTCAAAACTTTATCAAACACTTCCTGAGGTAAATTATTCCCATTAAGTTCGCTTTCAAGAACACTATCAAACTTCTGTAATTTGTTAACAAAATCTACACATTTCATACTGTTTGTTATGAATGAAAATAAGGTATTCTTTGAATCCGTCATTGCTTTTGCCATAGCAAAAAATGCATTTTTGCGCAAAACCCTATCTCCATTTCGCAAAAACGACGCGTAATTGGAAACTCGCATTTCGTGTTCATTGCCGTCCTTGTCTAATACCTTATCAATATGCATTTCTCCATCAAGATACGCTTTAAAGCAGTCTGAAAAATTGGTAAACCCACTCATTTCAGAAATCATAAGCTCATCGTGTTCAGACAAAGTGTGATGCAAATTGTCAATAAATTTCTCAATTTCCAACTTATAATCAACAAATTTGGGGTTTTCAATAATTTCTCTCAAATATTCCTCGCCCAAATCACGCAATTCTTCAGCATAAAACCCTGTCTTTATTCCTAATTCAACATTTACTTGTTTCATTGTGTCGCACATCTTGATATATTCATTATTTAAACTATCAACATCAAATAATGCGCTTGAAAATCCGTAAAGAATTTCAAGTTCATAATAAACACTTTCAAAATACTTTGTGTATTCATAAAGTGTATCTGGATTACCAAGTTTCCCTTTATAAAACTCAAAGTTTGAAATTTGCTTGCGCACTTTTGCTACTCTTTGATAAAATTCATCAATATTCGCACACCAACTTGTTAAATCAAATTTATATTTTTCATCAATTTCGTTTCTATTCTTTAATTCCATATACTCTCCTAAAAAAATGCAAGGCTGACCCCGCATTTTTTAATAATTATAAATATCGAAATTTTCTTTGCAAGTCATTTGATTATTAAAATTAACTGAGTATTCTCAAAAGCAACTTGCAAATTAACATATCTATCCAAAATCAACACAATAATATGTTCAAACTTACAATCTCTATGGAAGCAATCTGTTTGGTCCACGGAATATAAACATAGCTTCTTTGATTGTTGGAATATCTAAAAGCAACATTGTAATGCGATCAAGTCCAAGCCCAAACCCGCCGTGTGGTGGGCAACCGTATCTAAAGAACTCAAGATAAAACTCGACGTCTTTTTTCAATCCTTTTTCTTCCGCTTGTTGTTTTAAAATCTCATATCTATGTTCGCGTTGTGCGCCTGTAGTTATTTCAACGCCACGCCAAATAAGATCGTACCCTTGTGGAACGCCATCCTTTCTCATATGGTAAAACGCACGTTGTTTTGCGTCGTAGTCTGTTACAAACATAAATTCGCTGTCGTATTTCTCTTGTGCAAGCCTATAAACGAGCTTTTCCGCTTCAGTCGTAAGGTCCCCTTTCTCAATGTCATCAACAATATAGTCATAGCGATCTTCAAGTTCTTGATAAACATCCTTTAGTTTCATACGCGGGAAAGGTTTTGTCGGCACAACAACTTCTTTCCCAAACTCTTTAGCAATAATTTCGCCATATTCTTCTTTGACGCACTTAAGCATATAAGTCAAAAGTTCTTCCTCAAGCCTCATTACGTCCTCAAAAGATTCGATATAACTAAACTCAATATCAAAACCCGTGAACTCAGTCGCGTGACGCGATGTATAACTTTGTTCCGCGCGAAACACTGGTGCACACTCAAAAATGCGTTCTAATCCAGCAGACATTGCCATTTGCTTGTAAAACTGTGGACTTTGCGCCAAATACGCTTTGTGGTCAAAATATTTGAGTTCGAAAACATCGGCACCACTTTCGCTTGCGGTTGCAATAATTTTGGGCGTGTGAATTTCTACAAATTTTCTCTCAAGCAAGAAATCGCGAAGCGCCTTTGTACAACAAGTTTGAATTTTGAAAATCAATGATTTTTTTTCGTCACGAAGGTCAATCCAACGATAATCAAGGCGCATATCAATCGCCGTTGAATCGTCAATCGGCGAAACGTCCGCTACACTCTCGACGACAACACTTGTCGGCAAAATTTCTTTTCCGCCCACTTTGACGGCAGGATTTTCAACAACCTTACCCTCAATTGTAACAACTGAATTTACATTTAGTCCTGTAAAGATTTCCGCAATCTCAGGTTGTTCTGGCTTTACCACTGTAACCTGAATTTTGCCAGTAGTATCGCGCACAACAATAAATTGCATTGTTTTTTGGTCGCGAATTTTATCAATAAATCCTTGAATTTTTTGTGTTTCCCCCACTTTCGTTTCACTAATATATGTTCTTTGCATATTTTACTCCTAAATTATTAAAATCAAGCATTATTATACCACAATTTACCTACTTTAGCAAATGTTTAAGTGCAATTTAACTAAAGTATCCTATCTAAAAAGGCGCTCACCATAATGTGTTTGCACCTTTTTAAGTTATTTGTCAAATTCACTTGTATTTTTTTCTATTTCATTCGCTTTCGTTGCTTTATTCGTTGTTTTATTTTCGCTTTCGACAACTTGCCCGTTTTTTTCAACAATTGTTTCGTTTTTTGCTACACTTGCTGGCGCAAACTTTGCTTTCAATGTTGTTTTTTCAATGATTTTATCAAAAATCAGCAAACACTGTGGTAAAACAAACAATATTGTAATTACTGACAATAGCGCTCCACGCCCCACAAGGATACCAATTGACTTTAGCAGTGGCACTGTTGATACCCAACCGATTGTGAATGCAGCAAAAATCAAAATTGTTCCACTTGTGATAACTGTTGTAAATGATTTGCCGATTGCGGTTTTGATTGCTTCAAACTTATCTTGAGTTCGGCGCGCAGTCATATATCTATCAGTAAGCAAAATCGCATAGTCAATTGTTGCCCCCATTTGAATTGCCATTGCAAGCAAGTAGCAAATAAAGTAAACGCTATCACCTGCAACACTTGAAATGCCAAGATTTACCCAAATTGCACCTTGAATTGCAAGCACCAAAACAACTGGTATGCTAAGTGACCTAAATGTCAACAACACAATAAGGAATATCAATAGTACTGTGATAAGATCAGTTTTTAATCTATCCGTACTGAACACATCCATTGTATTGATGACATTCTCGGAGTTTGAAACAATATATGCGCCATCAAAATTTTCATCCAAATACTTGTTTAAGTCTCGAACAAAATCAAGTGCTATTTCATCCGCAACATCCAAGTCGAGATTGAAAAGCATTCTATTGTATGTTTTACCGACAAGCGAATTTTGCGCAGTTTCAAGTGCCGAATAATATCCATCGATTGTCACTTGTTTGACGGCAATAATTCGCGCTGGAATGTCGGCATTGTTCTTTGCAAACTCTGCAAACTGCAAAGCGTAGATTGTCGCATTTTCGGCACCTGCATTTTTACCGTAACTAGTAAACATCGTCGTGATTTGTTCAGTTGTCAAACCATATTTCTGTGCAATTGCGGTTGTCGTCAGTTGTGTAAATGCGCCTGATTCATATGCGTTCTTAATCGCAGGTACTTGTGCATGGCTCTCAACATTTTTTTCATATATATACGCCAAAACTTTGTAGTTTTCGATAGTTTCAGTGCCATTCAAAGTATCCACACCCAATATCGTTTTAAACACGTCGTTCATTGCATCTTGGCTTGAAAGTTGGTAAATATTTTGCGCGGTAGTTGCGTTCAACTCAACATACAAGTTGTTTGCCGCGATTGCGCTATATTGCGCATTTATGTTGTTGTTTACTGCTGAAGTAATTATCGCTGGCGTGTTGTGGAGCGCCGTCACGATGTCGGCAAGGAACAATGAATCTGTTGCAGGGTTTTTGCCCAAACTTGCAAATAATCCATCAATTTTTGCAATTGTTTCATCGTCGCTGATTTCAAATTGTTCAAGAATTTGTGCTTTTGTTAGTTTCTTTTCACTTAAATAAAACTCTGTAACTGCAAGCCCTTTTCCTGATGTGACATAGTTTTTGTCAAACTTTTCAGTGTCACTAAAGTAGTTTGTGATATATGCATACAATGCTTGCTCAGCCAAGACTTCCGCGTCTTTATTGCTATTTTGTTTTGTCATAACGACAAGTGCGTTTTGCTTTCCAAAGGTTTCTTCAATTTTCTCTTGGTCAATAGCAACCGCACTCCCCTTTGTCCCACTCTCGACAACGTATGTAAAGTTCACGTTACTTTGGAAATATATGCCGACGGCAACAATGCACAAAAATAGAATCGGCATAACAAAGCGCGTCTTTTTTGCGAACGTGCCGACTTTGTCCATTCTTGGCATAAAACTGCGGTGGCGCGTTTTCTCAATGCCTTTTGCTAGCATCATAATTATGCTTGGCATAAGAAATAACACTGCCAAAACGCCAATAAACACACCTTTTGCCAAAACCATTCCAATGTCAAAGCCGATTGTAAATTCCATAAACATCAGCGCAACCAATCCAGCGATAACTGTCAGCGAACTTGCGACAATGGCAAGGAATGACCCCGCAAGGGCTTTCGTCATTGCAGTTTTTGCGTCGACGCCCTTTTCAGATTCTTCTCTATATCTATGGCAAAGCACGATGCAGTAGTCCATAACTAGTGCAATCAGCATAATTGAACTTATCGACTGCGTAACAAATGATATTTCGCCCATAACAAGGTTTGTACCCATATTGATGACAATCGAACACCCTATAACAATCAAATAAACAAGTGGTTCGAGCCACGAACGTGAAGTTAGGAATAGTACAAAAATAACAATTGCGACTGCAATCAAAAGTATGATTGTCAATTCATTCCCAATCGCGTCTTGATTGCTAGAAGTCTCAACAGCCGACCCTCCAAGTGCAAAATCGTAATTGTCAAGATAGTCTCTCAATTTCTCGAGCGATGCCTTAGTTTCGGGGGTATATTCACCATTTTCAAAGAATACACTCATCAGCGCCTTGCCATCTTTGTAGCAAGTTGAATCGGTTGCATCAAACGAAATCGTTGCTATTCCATCAACGTCGTGAACAATATTTTTCGCAAGCGTCGTCGCGTTCTCTGCAGATATGTTTTCGACCATAATCGAGGCAGTGCCACTTGCGCCAAATTCTTCTTCCATAACTTTCAGCGCAACTTTTGTGCTAGAGTCATTAGGAAGATATTTGGTAAAATCGTAGTTAATACCAACGTGTGGAATCATAAAAATACTTGCGACAACCAATGCCATAAATAAGCCAAATAGATAGTATCTAAATTTTACTACAAAATTTGCAAATTTTTCAAACATTTTTCTCTCCTTATTAGTGTAAATTAATAAAAGTGGCAAATAGCCACATTTTTTTCACTAAAATTATATTAGATAATGAATAAAAAATCAATACTTTAAAGACATATACTTATATAATCTTGTATAGTTAGTCGACATTTATTTCGCTTTTGTAGATAATTTTTTATACTTAACTCATTACTATTACGCTTATTGAATTCATACTTTATAGTAACTTTTTCAAATACGACACGTCTACGACTTGGACTTAATTAAAAAAAAAATATTTCACGATAAAAAAGAAACATTAATTAAGTTTTTATCATAAAAATACAATATTTACATTAAAAAATATTTTCGTTATAAATTTTTCGTTAATAAATATTGACATACACGCATAAATTTACTATAATAAAACTATATATAAGGAGAATTTATGAAAAATATAGCATTTATTTACGACCTTGACGGCACGCTTGTAGATGGATACCTTTATAATCAATGTTTTGAAAAAATTTTGAACCTTGACCTTTTGGAAGAATGGCCCAACATTATCGAAAAATCTATCGAAAGTGACGCAACCCCAAATTTGTATTTTACATATTATCTTGCCAAAGCAATGAAAGTATATGCAAAATCCACAAACAAAACTTTTGCACAAATCTACGACGAATGTGTGGACAATGTCAAGTACTTCAACGGCGTCAATGAATGGTTTAACAAAATAAATGAATATGGAAAATCGCGCGGAGTGGAAATTCAGCACTACATCGTATCTGCGGGAGACAAAGAACTTATTAGTAGAATTTCAATCGCCCCACATATACACAAAATCTACGGCAACACATTTATTTATGAAAACGGCGAGCCAGTTTGGCCGTCAAACGTCATAACATCTGTCGAAAAAACTGAGTGCATATACCGAATATCAAAAGGAAAATTAAACCCATACGACTACTCTATCTATGACAAAATCAAAAAAGAACACCGCAATGTCCCGTTTGAAAATATAGTATATTTTGGCGACGGCGAAACGGACATCCCATCAATGAAACTTGTCAAGAACAAAGGTGGACATAGCGTTGCTGTTTACGGCGAAAATGGTGAATACGCGCAAAAATTGCTCGACGACAATCGCGTCAGCGCCATAGCGCCCGCCGACTATCAAGAAGGTAGCGAATTATTTAACTATATTTGTTCAATCATAGACAAAATTGCCAATAAATAATAGTATATTTTATTACTCGTTTACTTTACTCTTTATCTACTATAATTGAAACAAAAAAATGAGACATACTTTTTGACGCTACAAATAAGTACATCTCATTTTTTATATAGTGCAAAATATTGCACTATTTTTTTATTACATTATATTTTTGTTTTGGACATCTACCACAACATTGGCGACGCCCATTATTGTAAGGGTCATAGTTAGGTATATATCCCACAAAAAATTGCCTTTGTTTAATTTCAATTGTGTTTATCAAATCCATAGTTTGTTCCTTATGCAAAACCCCTATTTCATTATATGCAACTATTAATTATCGTGCCTGAGCGATTTATTCTTGTCAAAGGTCATATTCTCCTCAAACCATAAAAAGTTCATAAAATTGTCAAATTCTTTATGCTCTGCAAAGAATTCAGGAGAACATCCTCCCACGATAGTGCAAGACCCAAATTCAGCTAAATTTCGCGCCATTGCAAAAAATGTTTTAATTGAATACATTGTTTCATCATCCAAATGCCCTTGGTATATATCCTCTAAATCGGTAATGAACAAAATTACATTTTCGCCCCTCTCAACAAGGCGTTTTACATAATTGATAGCCATTTTCACTATATAAAGCTGTCTATTTGGAGCATCGCTAAATGTACTATAAAATAGCTCGAATTTATCATCCCCCACCTTTTTTATCTCATTGACTCGTTCTGGTGTTTCATTAAGGGTAAGCATAATAACTTTTGCACTATCCCCGACACTTATCGCGACAGGTAAGAACATCGAATACAGACGCCCGCGTTTGTCTCCAACAATCAATCCTCGATCGCCGTAGCACAATGGTGCCGTCCTCTTTATTTCATTGACAATCGGAAACTTGCTTTCAAAATCAATTTCCCCTTTTGTATACAAAGGGGGCATATTTTCAAAAATTGGTCTACCTTTTCTTTGGAATTCACAATCATTCAGCACAAGCACTCTTTGCACTCTCATCATTGAAAAATCGGAATCATACCTTGCTTCACAAACAAGTTTATCGCCTTCTCTTATTCCATTGTAATCAGCAAAATCTTTTGGAATAAACGCAACACGTTCAACCATCATTGGGTTGTCAAAATTAATCAAAAAATATTGATAATTGCTTTCAAGCACAAACCCCGAAACTTTAGTATAGCCATCGCCCTCATATTCTGGAACAGGTTTTCTAAACACAAGGTCGCCACTCATATCACATTCAATTCCATAAATAACCGCCGTCCCATTGCTCTCATTTGGCATAAAACACTCTTTTGCGGGTCTACCTTTACTGTTTAAAGCAAAATATGGTTCAATCTCTCCATTTTGAATTGCTAAAATTTTTGCTATCAACTCTTCTCTTTTCTTTGTTGTTGGCGACCTAACCCCAACGTGTCTTGCGACATATCTCAATTGATAAATACTATATCTCTTTAAATCATTTTCCGTATACAGCATAGTATATCCTCCTTTCTCATTAGTTAATGCATTTTTTATAAATATGCTACTTATATCCTACCACATTATAGGTATTTTTGCAAGAATTTTTAAAATTTAATCAAAATATTGAATATTTGCCTCCCCCTTCAAATGCTCAGGGATTTCGCTCGCGTCAATATCCGCGCCATCAATTTCGTCTTTAATTTGCTGAATTTGGCTATCGACGTCGCTTGCCTCTTCTTCATCGATGTTGTCATCAATATCGTATTCGCTATACATACTTTCGGTTGTATTTCCAACATTTAAAATCTGTATTCTTTCAAGCAGTGTTTCATAATTTGGCAAATCATCAAGCGCAGACAAATCAAAGCGTTTCAAAAAATCTTCTGTAGTGCCAAACAGAAGTGGTTTGCCTACTACGTCTTTTCTTCCTACAACCTCAATCAAATTATGCCCTAGCAAAACTTGTATTGCATAATCACTGCTAACCCCACGAATGCTTTCGATTTCAAGCTTCGTAATTGGTTGTTTGTATGCAATGATTGCCATTGTCTCAAGTGCCGCCTTAGTAAGTGCCTTTTCTTTGATTGGATTTAAAACATCAGCAATAAAATCAGAATATTCAGGGTTTGAAGAAAGTTGAATTTTATTCTTATATGCAATGATATTAATACCACACGGGGACACGTATTTTTTCTTTAAGCTATCAACCGCCGATTTAACCCTGTCAACGCTCACGTTTAACTTTGATGCAATGTCGTCAATCTCAACTCCTTGCCCCGCCACAAAAAGTATTGACATTATAATTTCATCTAAATCATCTAATCTATCCATAATTATTCCTCATAATCATCAATTTTTTCAGTCGTTTGCCCCTCAACATAGTCGGGGTTTTTAATAATCAAAATGTCTTCAAACAAATTTGCTTGCGTAACTTTGATAAATTGCAATTTCATCAATTCAAGCATTGCTTGAAAAGTCGAAATAATTTCACTCTTTGAATAATCACTATCAAACATTTCACTAAAATGAACTTGTTGTTTTTGATTCAAAACTACTTTGATTGTAAATATCTTTTCAGCAACCGTAAAACGATCTTTCTCAATCTTGCGTTCAACGCTAACAGTCGTCTTTTGTTGTAGTTTTATCATCATTTTAGTGAAAGCATTCAAAAGATTGTCCATATTCATTTGCTTGAGCACATATCTAAAATCATTCACCGACTCGTCGGGTTCTTTGTAAAATCTATCAATATCTTCAATTTTTTTAAGTTCATCTGATGCATCTTTTAGAAGTTTGTATTCTTCAAGTTTGCGCTTAAGTTCTTGCTCAGGGTCAATCTCGTTCTCTTTTGGCTCTTCAGGTTTAGGAAGCAATGCTTTGACTTTAATTTCAAGTAAAGTCGAAGCTACCGCCAAAAATTCACTTGCTTGCTCAAGGTCAATCAAATTAGATTGCCTAATATACTCAAGATATTCATCAGTTATTTCACTCAAAACGACAGTCTTAAGGTCGACTTTGTTGTCGTCCATAATTGCAAGCAATAGTTCATAAGGGTTGTCAAAATCTTTGATGTTATACTTATGTGTGTTTTCTTTTGCGCTCGATTCGCGCTCACTATCATTATTGCAAACCGATTCACACCCATCCACATATTTATTCTCTTCTAAATGTTCATCTCTCGCCCCCTGTTCAGCCTCGCATTTTTCAAGAAACTCAATATTTGACAACATCATATCTTTATCACAAAAATCTCCATTTTCCATTTGTTTCTCTGAATCAAACATCTCTTCTCCTTTAGATAATCAAATTCCAAAACCAATCAAACACCCAAACAATTCCATTAACTACGTACCCAAGCACAAACCCAATGGCTCCCGAAATCAATAAAATGACGAGTAGTATTTGTCCATATCGCATATTAAAATCGACAAATTTATTATCATATCGCATAAAAGCATTCAAGAAATTAAAGCCGTCAAGTGGGAAAATTGGCAATAAATTAAACACCGCTAGAGATAAGTTAATCGTCATACCAAAGCCAAACAAATATGACAAGAAAAATCTAAACATACTATCAGGCATAAATTTTAAGACACAAATATATAGCCCAGCACATATAAAAGCAATAATAATATTTGTTGTTATCCCAGCAAGGGAAACGGAAATGACTCCCTTTTTGTGATTGCGAAAATTTAGTGTGTTTATCGGCACTGGTTTTGCCCAACCAAACCCAATAAGTACAAAGCAAATTAACCCAAGTGCATCAAAATGCGCTAGTGGATTGACAGTCAATCTCCCGTATGCCTTTGGTGTATTGTCCCCCATCTTGACCGCAACATAACTATGACTAAATTCGTGCAAAACTATTGCAACAACAATGGCGATAACATACGCAAGCAATAATAAAATTGCCTCGCCCGTAGTCAGACCATCAAGATATTCAAAAATCATAAAGTTAATTTCCCACTTTTAATATCGTTATTATATCAAATTTTCACATTTTTAACAAGTATTTCAAACAATAAAGGTACACTCTATCATAATTTTGTCCAAAAATAATTTCACTTATTACAATATTGATGTGAATTTTTTATATGCATACTTTTTTTAATTTTGTTAAATATCAAAACAAAAAAAACCGCCAAGATTACTCTTCGCGGTTTCACTATAGAAGTAAGATGGAACTATTTAAGTTCAACTGTTGCACCAGCAGCTTCAAGTTTCTCTTTCATTTCTTTAGCTTCATCTGTTGATGCGTTTTCTTTGATTGTTGCAGGAGCGCCATCAACAAGCTTCTTTGCGTCCAAAAGACCAAGACCTGTGAGTTCCTTAACAATTTTGATTGTTTCTGCTTTCTTTTCTGCATTGATTGCTTTCAATACAACTGTGTATTCTGATTTTTCTTCAGCAGCTGGAGCAGCAGCGCCAGCAACTGGAGCAGCAGCAACTGCTACTGGAGCAGCAGCGCTAACACCGAATTCTTCTTCAAGTGCTTTTACAAGTTCACTTACTTGTGTGAGGGTCATACCCTTAATTACTTCAACAATTTCTTTAATTTCCATAATAAATTCCTCCATTTTTATTGTTGTAATTTTATGCGCTTATGCGCTTAGTTTTTCTTTGCGATTGCGTCGAGTGCGCAAACCAAGTTTCTGCCGTTCGCAGACAAAACTTGACAAAGTTGAGTTGCTGGCGCGTTGAGCATACCAAGCAATTTTGCAAGCAAAACCTCTCTTGATGGAAGTTCTGCAAGTGCTTTGACTCCGTCTTCATCAACGAAAGTTTTATCTACAAGCCCAAATTTAATTGCGATTGTAGGATTGTCAGCAAGTGCATTCTTTGCAACTTTCGGTGCGGACACTTCGTCTTCATAACCAAATGCGACAGCCAATGTGTGTTGCAATCTTTCTTCATAGCCAACAAGCCCAAGTTCATTAAAAGCGCGCAAAACAAGTCTATTCTTGTAAACTTTGTATTCGCAATTATTCTTTCTGAATTCACGACGCATTTTCATATCATTTGCGACGTTCATTCCGCTATAATCAATAAAAACAATTGATTTTGCTTTTTGAACTTTGTCTTTAATTTCTTCTACAACCAACTTTTTCTTTTCAAGATTAGCAGACATTTCCATCCTCCTTACTATAGTTTACAAAAAACTCTATGCCCATTGAGTGCATAGAGTACAATACGCAAAAACCTGCATTTTGCGCTAAATTTACCTACACATCTCCTCGGCAAGTTTGCAATGCAATTGCGGGCGAACCCACTTGCTGTCTATGGCGATAGTTTCTTGTAGATAGTATTATAACTTATTTCCCCCGACTTGTCAAGTGTTTTTTCAAAATTAATTGCAATGTTTGATTGTTTTTGCCAACTAAAAAAGGGCTAAACTATTCTTTCACATTTGTATCAACAACAAAATCGGCAATTGGATTATTGAACTTATGTTTGATGCCAACTGTAAAAATTCCACACGACATCCCGTCGTCAATATTCTTTTGTGTGTCCTCAAACAAAACGCAGTCTGCCTGCGGAGCCCCAAAATACTTCTCTGTATTACGATAATAATCTATTTTCTTGACATCTATTGAATCTATCAAAGAAATTACTTTCTCAAATTTGTCCTTAATTCCCCACTTTTGAAGACACGAATCAATAATTTTTGTGCTTTGATTCGACAAAATGTATAATTTTTTGCCGTCGCAACTCTGCATAAGGTCGAAAAAATAATCAAACATCGGCAAATTTTCACTCTTTGTCAATTCCAAAAAGCCGTTGATATACTCATCAATCAAAGTTTGTTCATCTACATCAACATCGGTCTCTATACTGCTCTTAATTTCAATAACAGTTTTGCCCATAACAGCCCTATAGCCGTCCTCGGTCAAATCTATGCCATATTTCTTCCAATTTTTCTTGTGAACAAGGTAATTAAAGCGCTCCGTGCCAAGCATTGTGCCGTCAAAATCAAAAATCAAAACCTTCTTGTCTTTCAAAATTTCTTTCAATTTTTCATTCATTATGTTGTTTATTCTCCGAAAATATTATACTTTAATTTAACATCATTGTCAAGACTTTACCCCTACACAAAAATAATAATGAGATACAAAATCTCTATATCCCATTATCACTATTTATTTACTTTTTCATTTATTTCAAACGTACTAAACTGTATTTAATTTCCTAATAGTCCAATATTTAATCATATCATTTTCCCATTTTGCAAAAAATTACTATATGATCACTGTACTATTGACGCGCGGATTCGAAATTTCACATACAATCGTCGCAGTGTTGGTACTATCATCAAAACTGTCAATAATCACAGCACGCCCGCCGTTCCCACCCATCGACGCGTTTGTCAAAGTAGTGAACTCCATATTCCCGCAATAACTGAACACAAAACATAATTTGTACTTGTTACTCGAGTAATTTTCGACATATGACAAAGTAATTGTTTGCGAACCGCTACCTATATACAATTGCTTGACAATATCATCTCCGCTATAAATATACACCATATACTTTTCTCCAGTAAGTTTTGAACAATTAAAATTGATTGTCAACTTACTATCTTTCCACTGGGCAGTAATCGTTGCGTCCCCGTTCCCCGCTGTCAAAATGTATTCGTTCCCACTTTTGGTTATTGTGGACTTAGTCGTCCCTGCATCAACGGAAATAATCCACCCAATCAAATCATATCCCGTGCGGGTAAGTTTCGGAAGCGCGCTTTGCCCGCCACTCTCAAGTTTAAGTGTCGACGTCGCGCTTGTGCCGTCATTATTCGCAAGTGTGAAAGTGTATTCCACAATCGTCAAAAACGCACGCAATTCCGGGTAACTGGTCCCGTCAGAATACCAAATAGTTGTAAAATCCCAATTCGTGTAGGTGCCCTTTGTTTTGAGCGCTTCTGCATCCTTAGCCGTAACGCCAACTACTGTCGGTTCACTAGTTCCGTTGATATCGCAAGTATTTAAGTAGTAACAATTTTCTGCCGTCCCGCTAGTAATTGCATACGCGTAAACAGCCCCTATATCACTTCTTCCCGTAACATCACCTACATTATAACAATTCCTTGTCACATTACCTCCTATTCCATACGCCGCTTCACCGTTCGACATATCCATTGAATAGGTGTAACTTTTTATCTTGCTCGTATTATAGCAATTCTCAACCACAACTCCCCCCTCACTCATACCAACTATTCCCCCTGCGTAGTTGCTGTACGCAGCTATAGTACCATTATTTACACATTCAGTTATATTCGTATACGACGCATACCCGACTATTCCCCCTGCGCAGGCCCACCGCACAGTTACAGCACCATTATTTACACATTCAGTTATATTCGTATACGACGCACCCGCGACTATTCCCCCTGCGTTAGTATCCGTCTTATTCACTACAGCATTATTTGTACATTCCTCAAATGTAACTGGTCTGCTGCTAGTTCCGCTTGCGTCATTTGCGAATGTGCCACTAACAGTTGTGGAGCTATTAATGGTTAAATTTTTAATATACGCCCCCGGTCCCACATAGTCAAATAGCCCCTTCGAGCTAAGGGTAATACTATACCCTCCACCGTCATAATTTCCGCAAAACATATATGTTGATGTTCCAATCCCTGCCCAAGTTGAATCTAATGTTATGTTTGCAGTTTGTTTGAAATATTCACCAGTGT
>CAZAYL010000011.1:0-34550 GCA_964489405.1 uncultured Lachnospiraceae bacterium
ACCCACCACTAAATGTAATGGTACCACTTGCTTTCTTAGCACCGCTAAAAACAGCAAATGTGAATGTGGGCGATTGACATAAAGTGAAATTTTGGTGGGGGGTAAAATTTTTTTTCGGAAAACACTTGACTTTTGTTTTTGTTTATGGTAATATACTATGTATTTTATCTAAATTTATTTCGATTGTCTTGATTTTCACATTAATACCACTCTGGGGGGCGGTTCAATACTGCCGTTTTTGTTAGCTAATGATTTGTTGGCTTTGATTGTGGACGTTTGCATTGTTTTTTCTGTTTATAGATAAAAAAATAACTGATATATGTGAGTTTTGACGACTGGGATGAATAATCGAAAATGGGAGTGTCAAATGATTCAAAATACAGAGAATGGCAGACAAGTAGTTAAGAAAAGATATGGCAAAAGGGAGCGCTTACAAATTTTGCACGCGGATGTTCCAATTGAATTGCCGTATCTTATTTCTATTCAAAAAGATTCCTTCAATAAATTTATAAATGAGGGAATGTGGGACATTATGAAAGAGTTTACTCCAATTGTAGACTTTTCTGGGAAGGCTGAGTTAAGTTTTCTTAATGTTAGACTTAATTGTGAGACAAAGTATGACAAATACGAATGTATGCGTAGGGGGGTTACATATTCTTGTCCTATTATTGCTACGTGCCGATTGATTAATCGTGAGACGGGGTCAGTTGTTGAGAAGGAAGTCTACATCGGCGATATGCCTATGATGACCAAAGAAGGGACTTTCATCATCAATGGTGTTGAACGCGTTATCGTTAGTCAAATTGTTCGTAGCCCTAGCGTTTATTACAAATCAGAGATGGACAAGACGGGTATTCGTCTTTTTACTGGGCAAATGATTCCTAGTCGTGGCGAATGGATTGAGTTTGAGACGACACCGCTTGGGGTCATCAAGGCAATTATTAACCGTGCTAGCAAGGTTTCATTGGGCGTGTTTTTGAAGGGGATGCTTTGGTCTTATGAGGAAGCTAAGGCATATATGAAGAAAATGGGCGTCAAGAAAGAGGACGAATCGAGTACGAATGTATTTAATGATTACATTGCAAATTTATTTGGAAATGATGAACTTATTTTGTCTACACTTGACAAGGAGTCGCTTAAGAATCCTGAAGACTGCTTGATTGAACTTTCTAAGAAGTTGCGCCCTACTGAACTTCCTAGCGCTGACGCTATCAAGAGTTATTTAAATTCTGTGTTCTATAATGAACAACGTTACGACCTTGCGCGTGTTGGTAGATATAAGTTTAACAACAAATTGAGTCTTGCTAATAGAATAATTAAGCAAGTTTTGTATGAAGATGTCAAACTTGAAGATAAAGTTATTAAGAAAGGAACGGAGATTGACCGCGACCTTGCGTGGGAAATACAAGACGCGGGCATTAATGAGGTTTGGGTTGAAGTCAATGGCAAAGGGCACAAAATGATTGGGAACCGTATGGTTCACATTGATAAGGTCATCAATTGTAAACCTAACGAACTTGGTATATATGAGTTGGTTCACTATCCTACGCTTATGCAAATTTTGTCAGAACACAAAACAAAAGATGAAAAATTACAAGCAATCAGCGAAAATGTTGACAAACTTTGCACAAAGACATTGACAATTGATGATTTAATTGCGTCGGTTAGCTTCTTGCTTGACCTTAATGCGGGCATTGGCGTAACGGACTACATCGACCACTTGGCGAACCGTAGAGTTTGCCCTGTTGGCGAGCTTATGTCGGGCGCATTAAGACAAGGTATGGTAAAACTTGTCAATCTTGCTAAAGAGAGTATGCAAGGGCAAGACCTTACGCAAGCGGACCCTACGACAGTTATTAATGCTAGACCAATTAATAAAGAGTTGCGTAATTTTGTCGCGACGAGCCAACTTTCGCAAATAATGGACCAAGTCAACCCGATTGCGGAACTTACACAGAAGAGACGTTTGTCTGCGGTTGGTACGGGCGGTATTAAGAAGGAACGCGCGAGTGCGGAAGTTCGTGATATCCATTACACGCACTACGGTAGAATTTGTCCTGTTGAAACGCCTGAAGGTCAGTCGGTTGGTTTGATTAATTCACTGTCACTTTATGCAAAAATCAATGAATATGGGTTTATTCTTTCGCCTTATAGAAAAGTAGACAAACAAACGGGGAAAGTTACTAACCACGTTGATTACTTGATGGCGGACGAAGAGGAAAAATATATCATCGCACAAGCTACTGAACCGCTTGACGCAGAGGGTAGACTTCAAAATGAGCGCTTGGTATGTAGATTCAAAGATAGAATTATAGAAGTAGAACGCGCGCGCGTTGACTATGTCGAAGTTTCGCCACGTCAATTGCTTAGCGCTGCAACGACGACTATTCCGTTCCTTGAGAATACGGAAGCAAAACGTGCGTTGATGGGCTCAAATATGCAACGCCAAGCAGTCCCACTTTTGAGAGCTGAGGCACCATTTGTTGGGACTGGTATGGAAGAGAAAATCGCTAGAGATAGTGGAGCTATGATTCTCAGCGATTATGATGGTGTTGTAACGTATGTTTCTGGCACAAATATTATTGTTGAGGACAAGGACGGCAACGAGCACAATTATGAGCTTATTAAATTTGTTAAGACTAACAAAGATACTTGTATGAACCAAAAACCTTGCGTTAATAAGGGCGATAAAGTTAAGAAAGGAGATGTTCTTGCGGATGGGTATTCGACTAATGGCGGAGAACTTGCACTTGGTAAAAACTTGCTCATTGCCTTTATGAACTGGGAAGGATATAACTACGAAGACTCAATTCTTATTTCTGAAAGACTTGTCAAAGAAGACGTCCTTACTTCAATTTATCTTACAACACTTGAAACAAAATCTCGTGCGACTAAACTTGGCGATGAAGAAATCACGCGCGATATTCCAAACATTTCAGAAGAATCGCTAAAAGATTTGGATGAAAATGGCATTGTTAGAATTGGTGCGGAAGTTCGTCCAGGGGATATTCTTGTCGGAAAGATTACACCAAAGGGCGAAGCGGAACTTATTCCAGAAGAAAGACTTTTGCGTGCTATTTTCGGAGAAAAGGCGCGTGAAGTTAAGGATACAAGCTTGAGAGTTGACCACGGACACGGCGGTACAGTTGTTGATGTTCAAATTCTTTCGAGAAAGAACAAAGATGAACTTGAACCAGGTGTAAATGAACTCGTTAGAGTTACAATTGCTCAGAAACGTAAAATTTCTGTCGGCGACAAAATGTCTGGACGCCACGGTAACAAGGGCGTTGTGTCGAGAGTTTTACCAGTTGAAGATATGCCATTTATGGCAAATGGACAACCTGTTGATGTGGTTTTGAACACATTGGGTGTCCCGTCACGTATGAACCTTGGACAGTTGCTAGAAGTTCATTTGGGACTTATTGCAAAGACTCTTGGTGTTCACGTTGCAACTCCTGTATTTGATGGGTTCAACGAAAATGACATTGAAAAAATGCTCAAGGAGAATGATTTACCTGAGGACGGCAAAATGACGCTTTATGACGGGCGTACTGGGCAACCATTTGACAACAAGGTTACTGTGGGATATATGTATATGCTCAAACTTGACCATATGGTTGACAGTAAGATGCACGCAAGAAGCATTGGACCTTATGCGCTTGTTACGCAACAACCACTTGGTGGTAAGGCAATGTTTGGTGGACAAAAGTTCGGTGAAATGGAAGTTTGGGCAATTGAAGCATATGGTGCTGCTAACATTCTGCAAGAACTTTTGACGGTTAAGTCTGACGATATTAATGGTAGAAACAAGACTTATGAAGCCATTGTCAAGGGCGAACCTATAGCGGAACCTGGGGTTCCTGAAGCATTCAAAGTATTGATGAAAGAGTTCCAAAGTCTTGGTCTTGATATGAGAATTTTGAATGAAGAACACAGAGAAATTAATTTGAATGAATTGAATGACGATGATGTCGACATCCAAAAAACGATCAAAGAGCGCGACAAAGAACTCAAAGATATTGAAATCGCTGAAGAGATTGAAGATATTACCGAAACTGAGGACAAAGATGGCATTGAGGCAGTTAGTCCGATGGTGGAAGATGAATTTGATACGGACGATTTGTTCGATGATTATGATGATAATGATTAGGAGAAATAAATAATGTTTGAATTAAACAATTTTGATTCTATACAAATAGGCATTGCATCGCCTGAAAGAATCAGAGAGTGGTCGCATGGCGAAGTGACAAATCCAGAAACCATCAACTACCGTACTCAAAAGCCGGTTATGGGGGGGCTTTTCTGTGAGAGAATTTTTGGACCACGAAAAGACTGGGAATGCTATTGTGGAAAATATAAGAGGATTAGGTATAAGGGTGTCATTTGCGACAAATGTGGTGTTGAGGTAACTCGTTCACGCGTGCGTCGTGAAAGAATGGGGCATATTGAACTTGCCACACCTGTTTCGCACATTTGGTTTTTTAAGAGTGTGCCGAGTAGAATTGGCGCGTTACTTGACTTAACACCAAAAACACTAGAACAGGTCTTATATTATGTCAATTACATTGTGCTTGACCCTAAGGACACCGATTTGCAGTTTAAACAAATTTTGTCCGACCGCGAATATCGCGATTTGGTTGAGAAACTTGGTGTTGGTTCATTTAGAGTGGGTATGGGTGCTGAAGCAATAAAAGAGTTGCTTAATAGACTTGACCTTAATAAAGAACTTGATACATTGACTGAATTATTGAAAACTGCAAAAGGGCAAAAACGCATTAAAACGGTAAAGAAACTTGACATTGTGCAGAGTTTCATAAAAACAGGGAGCAAGCCAAGTTGGATGATTCTTGACTGCTTGCCAGTCTTGCCACCTGAGCTTCGCCCTATGGTCGTTTTGGACGGGGGACGTTATGCTACTAGCGACTTGAATGATTTATATAGACGTGTTATTAATAGAAATAACCGCTTGAAAAAGCTTATGGAACTTGGCGCTCCTGAGGTTATTATTAGAAACGAAAAACGTATGCTTCAGGAAGCAGTTGACAGCTTGATTGATAATGGGAAACGCGGAAAGCCTGTTACGGGCGGGGCTAAACAGAGAGAGTTGAAATCTTTGGCAAGTATGCTAAAAGGTAAATATGGGCGTTTCCGTCAAAACTTACTCGGTAAACGTGTTGACTACTCAGGGCGTTCAGTTATCGTCGTGGGCCCAGAACTTAAACTTTATCAAATGGGCTTGCCACGTGAAATGGCTCTTGAACTTTTCAAGCCATTTATTATGAAAAAGCTTGTTGAAATCAATGAAGCGCAAAACCTTAAGAGCGCTAGACGTTTAATTGAGAGAGAAAAACCAGTTGTTTGGGATGTTCTTGAAGACGTCATCAAAGATCACCCTGTACTTATGAACCGTGCGCCAACGTTACACAGACTTGGTATTCAAGCATTTGAGCCAGTTCTTGTTGACGGTAGAGCAATGAAGTTGCACCCGCTTGTTTGTGGCGGGTTTAACGCCGACTTCGACGGAGACCAAATGGCTATTCACGTTCCGCTTTCGATTGAAGCAAGAACGGAAGCAAGACTATTGATGCTTTCGGCAAACAACGTCCTAAAGCCATCTGATGGCTCGCCAGTTATGTCGCCTGAACAAGATATCGTGCTTGGTATTTATTACATCACGGTTGAAAAGAAAAACGCATTGGGCGAAGGAATGATGTTTGGAAGTGAAGAAGAGGCGCTTATGGCGTACACTCTTAATATTATTGAACTTCAGGCATCAATTTATGTTATGCGTACTGCCGAATTTGAAGGCGAAACAGTACGCGGTAGAGTGAAAACAACTGTTGGTAGAATTATATTTAATAGATGTATTCCACAATGTCTTGGACTTGTTGACAGAACTAAGCGCGAAAATGTGCTTAATTATGAAGTAAATGAAACTGTTGAAAAGAAATTGCTTGGTAGTATTATTTCTTGCGCATTCCAAAAAGTCGGACAAACTGAAACAATCAAAACACTAGACAAGGTAAAGGCGTGTGGGTTCAAATACAGCACAATTGCGTCAATTTCAATCAGTGTATTTGATATGGTTATTCCTAAAGAAAAGAAAGAACTTTTGGAAGAAACTCAAAAAGCAGTTTTGGAAAATGAAAAACTCTATCGTCGTGGTTTTGTTACTCACGCGGAGAAAGCGCAAAAGAACATTGAACTTTGGAACGCTACAACTGAAAAATTGAAAAAGATTGTGCTTAACAACCTTGATGAATTCAATAGTTTGAAGATTTTGGCAGATTCTAAGGCGCGTGCAAAGGCTGAACAAATCAACCAAATGTGCGGTATACGTGGTATTATGTCAAACACTTCAGGTGAAAAAGTTGATATTCCAATCAAATCAAACTTCCGTGAGGGTATGTCGACAATCGAATACTTTATGTCCGCACGTGGTGCGCGCAAAGGTGTCGTTGATACGGCGCTTAAGACAGCAGACTCAGGTTATTTGACACGCCGTTTGGTCGTTGTTGCACAAGATGTGGTTGTTTCTGAGATGGATTGCTTTGCATCAAATGGAGAAAAGCCACGTGGCGTTGTTGTCAAAGAACTTTGGGGCGATGATGCTGTTATTGAAACGCTTGAGAGTCGCATAGTTGGGCGCTATACTGTCAAAGACATTATTGACCCTAAGACAAAAGAAGTTATTGTTGAAGCGGATACTATGGTTACGCCAGAGCAAGCGAAACGCGTTGAAGATGCGGGCATTAAGGAAGTCGAAATTAGAACTTGCCTTACTTGTTGTAGTAAACACGGCGTATGTGCAAAGTGCTATGGTAGAAATATGGCGGGGACAGATGTTGTAAATATCGGCGAAGCTGTTGGTGTTATTGCTGCTCAATCTATTGGTGAGCCGGGTACGCAGTTGACGATGAAAAACTTCCACAGTGGTGGTGTTGCAGTTGCTGCCGATATTACAAGCGGTTTGCCACGTGTTGAAGAAATTTTTGAAGCGCGCAGACCAAAGGGCGTTGCTACGATTTCAGACATTGCGGGTGAAGTATCTATCAAAGATGTTGACAAACGTCAAGAAATTACGATTACAGGCAAAGATGGGGAGCAAGAATCTTACTTGTTGCCGTATGGTAAACGTTTGAAAGTCGCTGATGGCGACAATGTTGAAGCTGGAGCGCCACTTACTGAAGGGTCGTTGTATCCTAATGACGTTTTGAGAATACGTGGTGTTAAGGGTGTTCAAGAGTACCTTATTAAAGAAGTCTTGCAAATTTATAGACAACAAGGTGTTGCTATCAACGCTAAGCACGTCGAAATTATTGTTCGCCAAATGCTTAGAAAAGTTATGGTCGAAAATCAAGGAGATACGAGTTTCCTTCCTGGGCAAACGGTGGATATCACTACGCTTGAAGAAGAAAATAAGCGCGTAATTGAAAAAGATGGTGAACCTGCTAGCGCGAGAAGAATTTTGCTTGGTATTAGAAAGGCATCACTTGAAAATAGTTCATTCCTTGCTGCTGCGGCATTTGAGAGTACTTCGAATGCGCTTACTGCGGCTGCTGTTTGCGGAAAGATTGACCCACTTATTGGGCTTGAAGAAAATGTCATTGTCGGGAAGCTTATTCCTGCGGGGACAGGACTCAAACAGTATCGTAGAATTGCAGTTCAAAAGAACGATAGCATAAAAGCGCAAATGTATGATAATTTGACTGCCGATGAGAATAATAAGTATAATCTTAATGAAACAGCTCATAATGAGTAGAATAAATAAAAAAGAACTTCAAAGTTACCTTATAGGTAAAAAACTTCGAAGTTCTTTTTTATGCATAAGTAATCAATTGTTGTTGTAATTTACTTAATAATTGCTTTTCTTTTGGAATTTGCCGTCTTTTTTGTGAACAGAAAGTTTGGCATCGTGCACCTTTGCAAGTTCTTTTGCAACTTTCATTGCTTCTTCTTTTGTTTCGCAACGCCTTGTTGCACGCGTAGCGCCTACTTTTTTGACAACCCAATTTTGTGCTGTCTTATCAAAAGAAACACTATATTTGTCATCAGACTTTTTTCTTTCAGTTGTTTTCGGCTTTTCTTCAACGCTTGTTTCTTTATCAGTGCTTGATTTCTTTTGTGTAGTTTTCTGTGTAGTTTTCTTAGTGGGCTTTTCGGCCTTATCAGTGTCGTCAACTTTTTCGACATCTTTGCTTTTCTCAACTTCTTTAACTTCTTCAGTTTTTGTAGTTGACTTTTTAGGTGCTCCACCTACTTTTTTAGTCGTTTTAGACACTTTGTCTTTCTCAGCCTTTTCTGTCTTATTAGACGTACTTGTTGACTTAGGTTTTTCTTCGACAACAGGTTGTTCTTCCACTTTGCTTGATTCGTCTTGGACAGGTTCTTCAACTATTTGTTTTTCCTCGACATTCTCTTTTGGGTTGACTTGTTTTGATTTTTTTGATGTTTTTTTGTTTTGCTTTGGTTGCTCAACAGGTTGTTCTTCAGTTTTTTCCTCGACATTATCTTCAGTTTCATTTAATGTTTTTTTATCTTTCTTTATTTGCATAAGCAAGACAACTAAAATAATAGCGAGAACAACTACGATAACAGCGCCAACAATGAGCCACCAATGTTCGCTTAAGTTCATTTTTGCCTCCTTATATGTAGTATCTCTACATTTATGAAAATATTATATCGTATTTTTAAATTAAAAACAAGAAAATTGAACAAATTAAATATTATTTTTTCAATTTTTTTGTTTTTTTTACATAAAGCGTATACATAGAGTATATATTTGTGGAGCTTACCACACAAAAAAACACAACATTCGTGCAAATTTTGCAGTTGAGTTGTGTTTTTTATTTTTAGGGGCGAAATTGTTCGTTTTGGGGAAAGATTTTTCCAAACTTATAAAAGATGTTTTGTATTAGGTAAACTACATCAATTAAAATTAGTTTATAGGGGACAATTTGCTTTAAGCAAAAGTTTAGAAAAAGTGGAGTTTATTTCATTCATATGTGTATTTTTTTTCGCCGTCCTTTCCATAGCCGTAATACTCTCTAGCGTAGTCTTCAATATTTTCATTAATGTAATTATTTTTATTTTCGTAATATTCGACTTGCTCACTAAGATTATCTAGTTCGGCTTGCAATTTATCTTGATTTGATTGTAGTATAGCGCGATTCACAAATTGGAATATTAAGCCGATAATCAATGCAACAAGCAGTAATGTTGCAAATATTGTGCCGACATTAATAATGGTACGAAGTTTTCGCTCGTTCATATTCATCTCCTTTTATTTTTGTTTGCTAGATGCCTTAGCAAAAGAGTGGTGGGTATTTTTTGTCCTTTGACATTTTTTAACTTGTCTAGTTTTTTTGTTTTTAGTGGACAATGTAATTATGTAATTATTTTTGACCTTAGTAAATATTTTTATAAAATAATTATATAACAATTTTTTAAAAGTTACAAGCGTTTTTGCAAAAAATATTTTTTCAATCAAAACGCCCATCAATAATCCTATACACAAAAAAAATCTAAACTTCCCTAAATTAAAGTAATGCACAAAAATAATAAATATAAGTCCGCCCATAATAAAAAAAATAAAATCAAAACATATTTTTTTAATATTTGAACTAAATCCGAAAAGGTCGTATATTATTTTTAGCAGTAATCCTAGCCAAATAAACGCAATGAATACATTAATTTGTCCATATGTTTCAAAAAGCATAAAATCTCCTTATTTCACAAATTTTTTGAGAAAATTGCTTTTATTTTTAGTATTACTATATTTTAGAGCCTTGATGTTTCCCCATATTTCGACAATGCCAGTTGCGACATCGATTTTTTGGACTTTCAAACTCTCGCCCTCAATACTCAAAACAAGTTTGCCAATATATAAAATCGCGCCTGTTTCAGTCGCACTTTCGACATTAGTAATCCCTGAAATTATCGTGCGATTTCTTGAAAAAATTTCAATTTTATGGTTATTTATATTTTCTATTTGTCCGTCAATATTATTCATAAAAAAAACCTCTTTTTAATGTATATTAAATTTGTTATTATAATATGATAAAATGGCAAAAACAGTCAAGTTTTACAAATTAAAAACATAGTAAAATGCTTGTAAAAATTGGACAATTGTGATATAATATTAGCAGTTAAATAAAGCATATTTTGCGAATAATTTTAGCGTAATTTTTGCAAAAAAAATATCGTCGCAAATACAAAGGGAGTGTTATTATGAGCGAAGAAAATAATCAAGAAAATCTTGAGGAACTTGAGCGCGAACTCAAACATTCAACAAAATATGACGAAAGTGATATTCAAGTACTTGAAGGGCTTGATCCAGTGCGAAAACGCCCAGGAATGTACATCGGTTCGACAGATGAACGTGGTCTTCATCACTTAATCATTGAAATCGTCGACAACTCTATCGACGAAGCACTTGCAGGCTACTGTGACAAGGTTCAAGTAACGATTCACGCAGATGGATCTGTGAGCGTTCGCGACAATGGGCGTGGTATTCCAACAGGAATGCATAAATCGGAGCATAAATCAGCAGTCGAAGTTGTCTTGACAAAATTACACGCGGGTGGTAAATTCGGCGGTAATGGGTACAAAATTTCAGGTGGATTGCACGGCGTGGGACTTTCGGTCGTCAACGCGCTTTCTACTTGGCTTAAAGCAGATATTTATCAAAATGGAAAGCATTATTTTCAAGAATATCGCAAAGGCACACCGCTTGCACCACTTGCAGTTGTTGGAGATACGCAAGAACGTGGAACGGAGATTAGTTTCTTCCCCGATACTGAGATTTTCGAAACAATTGATTTCAATTATGAAACATTAAAAAATCGCTTTAGAGAAATTGCATTTTTGAACAAAGGTTTGACAATTGAACTTATTGACGAGCGTTCTAACCAAAACGTTACTTATTGCTTTGCGGGTGGTATCAAAGAGTTTGTTTCACAACTTGTCAAGGGAAAAGAAAGTCTATTTCAAGATGTTCTGTATTTGCAAAAGGTTGCAAGCAATTATGAAGTTGAAATTTGTATGCAATATACTAACACGTATAATGAGGCAATTCATTCATACGCAAACAATATCAACACAATTGAGGGCGGAACACATTTACAAGGATTTAAGAACAGTCTAACAAAAATCATTAATGACTATTCAATTGCGAATAAAATTATCAAAGACGATGAAAAGCTTTCGGGCGATGATGTTCGTGAGGGGTTGACCGCAGTTATCAGTGTAAAACTTACAAATCCACAATTTGAAGGGCAAACCAAAACAAAGCTTGGAAATTCGGAGATGCGTGGTTATGTCGAAAAGGTAATGACCGAAGGGCTCGGCACGTATCTAGAAGAAAACCCTGCTATTGCACGTGAGCTTGTTATGCGTTGTGTTACCGCGCAAAAAGCACGAGATGCCGCACGCAATGCTCGCGACTTGACGCGCAGAAAAAGCATTTTGGAACACACAACTCTCCCGGGGAAATTGTCCGATTGTACCGACCGTGACCCCAAAAACTGTGAAATTTACCTTGTTGAGGGAGATAGTGCAGGTGGAACGGCAAAACAAGGACGAGATAGGCGTTTCCAAGCTATTTTACCTTTGCGTGGTAAAATTTTGAATGTTGAAAAGGCAAGAACAAATAGAATTTTTGAAAACAACGAAATCAAGAGTATGATAACCGCATTTGGATGTGGTATCCACGAGCAGTATAATGAAAGTAAATTGCGCTATCACAAGATTATTTGTATGACCGATGCTGATGTTGATGGTAGCCATATTAGAATATTGATGCTAACATTTTTCTTTAGATTTATGCGCCCACTCATTACACAAGGGCACGTCTATATAGCACAACCCCCACTTTATAAGGTAGCAAAAGGAAAGGATGAAAAATATTTTTATACCGATGAAGATTTAAATGCGTATCTAGCAACAATTGACCAAAAAGGAATTGAAATACAACGCTACAAAGGTCTTGGGGAAATGAACGCCGAGCAACTATGGTCAACAACTATGAATCCTGAAACGCGCATTTTGAAAAAGGTAACAATGGAAGACGCCGAAACGGCGGAAAAAATATTTGACTTACTAATGGGCGAAAATCCTGAATTAAGGCGTGAGTTTATTCAAGAAAATGCAAAATTTGTAAAAGACCTAGATATCTAATTTAATAATACATTAGAATATATCAAAAAATAGGATATTTATAGCAAAATAGATATTAATTTTCAAATAGCAATATTGTTAACAAAGTAGTATGCAATGCAAGTTTACATTGCGTGGAGAAAAATATGGATAATGAAGAAATAATTAACACAAATTCAACTCAAAGAATAGTTGAAGTTGATGTTGAAACAGAAATGAAGAAAGCTTTTATGGACTATGCGATGGCTGTCAATGTGTCTCGCGCAATTCCTGACGTTCGCGACGGATTGAAACCCGTTCATAGACGCATTCTATTCAGTATGGGAGAGCTTAATTTATTCAATGATAAGCCCTACAGAAAGTGTGCAAGAATTGTTGGTGATGTTCTTGGTAAATATCATCCACACGGCGATTCAGCAGTGTATGACGCCTTAGTTCGTTTGGCACAAGATTTCTCAATTCGTTGTCCGCTCGTTGATGGCCACGGGAACTTTGGTTCAGTCGATGGCGATGGTGCAGCGGCAATGAGATACACAGAAGCACGTTTGTCAAAAATTGCTAGTGAGATGCTTCGCGATTTGGAAAAGAATTGTGTAGATTTTTATCCAAACTTCGATGGAACAATTATGCAACCCACAGTCTTGCCAAGTAGATTCCCAAATTTGCTAGTAAATGGCTCAGATGGTATCGCCGTCGGTATGGCGACAAATATCCCGCCACACAATCTTGGCGAAGCTATTGATTGCGTCGTCGCGATGATTGACAATCCCGACATTTCAGTTGATGAACTTATTGAGATTATGCCTGCACCCGACTTCCCAACGGGGGGCATAATTATGGGGCGTAGCGGTATTCGTCAAGCATATAAAACAGGGCGGGGCGGTATTGTTGTTAGAGCCAAAGCCGATATTGAAGAAGACGGAAACAAAAGCCGTATTGTAGTTACCGAAATTCCGTATCAAGTCAACAAAGCACGTCTTGTCGCGCAAATTGCAGATTTGGTCAAAAATAAAAAGATTGATGGCATTTCAGACATTCGTGAGGAATCCGACCGCGATGGTATGCGCGTCGTTATTGAAGTCAAAAAAGAAGCCAACGCTGAAATTGTCTTAAACCTACTATACAAACACAGCAACTTGCAAGTTAGCGACGGCATCATAATGCTTGCGCTTGCGGATGGCGAACCTAAGATTATGAACTTGCGCGAAATTTTATATTACTATCTCAAACATCAAAGAGAAGTAATTTTACGCCGTACACAATACGAATTAGAAAAAGCACAGGAAAAAGAACATATCATTGAAGGTTTAGTAACAGCGCTTGCAAATATTGACGAAGTAATTAGAATAATTAAGCAATCAGTTGATAAAGCGGAAGCAGGGCGCAATTTGCGTGAGAGTTTCTTACTCAGCGAAAAGCAAAGCACCGCGATTTTGGAAATGCGTTTGCAAAGATTGACAAGCCTTGAAGTTGAAAAATTGCGCAAAGAATTGGCAGATTTGAAAGCGCTAATTGCCGAATTAAAGAGCATTATTGAAAGTCCACAAAAGATAGATGCCATTATTCGTAAGGAAATACTTGAAATCAAAGACAAGTATAGTACACCACGCCGTACGCAAATTAGTATTGATTATGGCGACATTGATATCGAAGATTTGATTCCAAAAGAAGAAGTCGTCATTTCAATGACACGTGAAGGATATATCAAACGTCTTGCTCTTAGCGAATATAAATCACAAAATAGGGGCGGAATTGGAGTTATTGGGCATAAGCCAAAAGAAGAAGATTTTGTTGACAGTATGCTAATTACAAACTCACATAGCGATTTATTCTGTTTCTCAAACAAAGGACGCGTCTATAGTATGCGTGCATTCGAAATTCCTGAAGCACAAAAAACTGCAAAAGGGAGAGCGATGGTCAATCTTTTGAGCCTAGCGCAAGATGAGAAAATCACGGCAATTATTTCTGTCGAAGACCGCACAAGCGGGTATTTAGTTATGGCAACTCGCAACGGACTCATTAAGAAAACTCCATTGCGTGAATTTGAAAGAATTAATCGTAATGGTAAATATGCAATCACACTTATTGGAGATGACGAATTAATCGGCGTAGCACTCAGCGACGGCACAAAGCAAGTTTTGATTGCAAGTAATGGTGGGCGTTGTATAAGATTTAACGAAAGCAGTGTTCGTCCATCGGGACGCACATCTCGTGGTGTCCGCGCAATGCGCTTGCGTGACGATGCCAAAGTCGTCGATATGGCGATTGTCGACGAAAACGACTATGTTTTGGTAGTTTCTGAACTTGGGATTGGCAAACGTCTCAAAGTTTGCGAAATTCGCAGAACAGCACGCGCTGGGCAAGGCGTCAAAGCGGGGAGATTTAACACCAAAACTGGTAAACTTGTTTGTATGAAAAAGATTACTGAAGACAACGATGTTATGCTCGTAACCGTCAACGGCACTGTTATGCGCACGCACGCTGACCAAATTTCTATCGTTGGACGTATGACTTATGGCGTTCGTATTATGAACATCAAGAAAGATAATATAGTCGTCAGTGTCGGCGTTACAGTCAAAGAGAGTGAAGATGAAGAATCTCACGCGAGATTTGAAGCTGTTGAAGAAAATGATGGGCTCATTGAATCCGACGACGATGAAGATGAAGTAATTGAGAATGATGAAGTGCGACCAAATTTAGGGGACGAAATTGAAAGTGTTCGTGATGACGAGGAATTTGATGAAGAAAATGAATTTTTAAACAAAAAATTGAGTGTAGATGACCTTGACATTGATTTAGATGATAGTGAAGAAAGTGAAGCATATTCAAACTCTCCAATTGACGATGAAGAATAAAAAAAGCACATTACATAAATAAAATGATTTTCAAAAGTTATGTGTATAAAATGTAACTTACAAAAAAAATAATTATGTAAATTGATAGTAGAATTTAGTTTGAAAAATTTTAAAAAATTCGAACTAAATTCTTTTTTTTTGTTTATTCTACGCCAATAGTTGGGGTTTTATTTATGTTCGAATAAAAGTGAAAAAATAATACAATAAAACAAAAAGATAAAATTTTACAAAACATTGTCGAAAACAGTTTGAAAATAAGATATTTTTTGGTATAATCATCACAAGGAGATTTTGTTATGCAAAAGTATAATGCTTTAAAAAATATCTTTTTTGTTCGTGGCAAAAAAGAGTGGGCAAAGTGCTATGAAAGAACAGATTTTTGGGTTACAATTATGGCGGGGGTATGTTTGTTGCTTTCGTATGTACTTGCTAGATATGTTGATGGACGCGGAATAGGGACGACATATGCGCAAGCGTGGAGATTGACTGCAGGCAACTGGGCGCTTGTAACGTGTGGAATTCTGTCTGGGCTTTGTGGTTTATATATTATGATTATAAACTTGTTTTTTAGAAATAGTGCGGTGCTTTCGGGCATAAATATTGCACTAGGAATATTTATCGCAATTTTATTCGTTATGGAATATATGATTCTCAAGAAAGTCGGCTTTGATAGTAGTGGCACAAAAGTCATTTTGTCGAACAATGCGGGAATTGGATTTTTCCTTGGAATAGTGGGCGCGTTTTTATTCACGGGGCTTGAATTTTACAAACTTGGAGCACAAGGATACTACACGACGGAAGAAATAGAGAAAGAAAAAGAAAATGCTGGCGTGAAAATTGTTGACGGAATAGTGCTTATCGACGGGGAAGCAATAGATACTAAAATTGAAAATGGAAACGAAATAATAGTTGAAGAAATTCCTGAAAATGCCGAAATTGAATCTGCACAAGCAGAAGAAAAAAGCGAAATGCCAGAAAACGAACAAGAATAGGATAAATTCGGGCAAATAAAATTTTTTGTCGACAAATTTTTGATTTTGTATGTACTAAAAGGGCAATTAATGCTCTTTTTTTAATTGCATACTGAACATATTGTGTTATAATATATTGGTTTATATTATTAATAAGGAGATGAATATGCAAATTAGAAGTAGAGCGCCGTTGCGCATCGGGCTTGCAGGTGGTGGAACCGACTTGCCAAGTTATAGCGATGTTTTTGGCGGTGCTGTATTTAATGCAACGCTTGGTATGTATGCATATTGTAGTATAATACCCACAACGAATGGACGCATTAAAATTGAAGCTTACGACAACAACAATTCACTTGATACGCAAAGTGTTCCAAAATTTGAAATAAATGATGAAAATTTGATTTTACATAAGGGAATATATAATCGTATCGTCAAAGATTTTAACAATGGGCAACCACTGTCATTCGAGATGAGCACAAGTAATGATGCACCGATTGGTTCGGGACTTGGGACATCATCGACAATGGTTGTTGCTATTTTAGAAGCATATGATAGGTGGTTAGGCCTTGGGCTTGACAATTATACAAAGGCGCAATTAGCGTATGACATTGAACGCAATGATCTTAAGTTGTCCGGTGGGAAACAAGACCAATACTCGGCAGTCTTTGGGGGGTTCAACTTAATGGAATTTAAAATTGACAAATCAACTGTTGTCAATCCTTTGCGAGTTAGTAAGGACGTGATTAACGAACTTGAATGTTCGTTGTTGCTATATTATAGTGGAAAGAGTAGGAGTTCGGCGAGTATAATTGATGAACAAATTAAGAATACCAAGTCAAACAACGAAAAGACAATGGATGCTATGCATAATTTAAAGAAACACGCCTATAAAATGAAAGATAGTATTATAACGGGGAATATTTGTGGGTTTGCGGAGCTCTTGCGTGAGGGGTGGGAGAATAAGAAACGCACGTCCTCAATTATTTCAAATATTGAGTTAGAGCAAACAATCAATTTTGCTATGCAAAATGGGGCTGAAGCGGTCAAAGTCTCTGGTGCTGGTGGCGGTGGCTTTTTGATGCTTTATTGCAATCCTATGAATAGACAAAAATTAATTGATGCAATGCAGACTTTGAAAGGGAAAATATATCCTGTCAAATTTTCCAAAATTGGAGCAGAAAGTTGGATTGTAAAATAAAGTTGTGATTAATATATAAAAGTGCAAGAAAAGCACGTGGAACAATTACGCGTTGCAAATTCTTGCATTTTTTATAAATTTCAATGTGAGCAACAAATATTTAGACATAATACGTCGAATTTTTATTTATATCTATTGCTGGTCATCGTGATGATGAGCTTTGCCAATTTTTGGTGGACTTGCTTTTGACGGTTTTGCTGGGGGAATGTCGTAAATTTTTTCTTGCTCAGTCGTGCGTTCCGCAACCAAAACACTTTGTTTTTCTTGCGATACATCTGTTGCGACATCATTTACATCAAAACTTTGTGTGTGTGGTCGCGAATTGTTATCATTGTCCGTTTGTATATCAGTCAATGAAGTATTCCGTTTTGTTTTTTGTTTCGTCTTTTTTGTATAGTAAACAACTGTCCCCTTTTTGAACAATGTAGCAAATAATGACCAAAACCCTGCAATCCCTATTATGGTGTAAACAAAACGGCTGGGGAATGCCGATTGATAGCCAAAAATGCCCGCCACAAGGTCGAATTGGAAAACGCCAATTGCAAACCAATTGATAGCCCCAAAAATTACAATTAATAATACAATAAAGTTAAACATATTTTCACCTTACTCTATTATTGACATCAAAAATGGAAAATAAACTATAGAAATAAAAAAGTTGTGTCAAATTGACACAACACATTTAGAATGTTCTTTTTGGACTATTGTTTTGTTTTCTTTTGCGACGACATTCTATGCATCTCTTTGGCTTGTTTTCTAAGCCTTTTTCTTTATAGAATGCTTGTTCATTTGCACTAAACACAAATTCCTTGCCACAGTCTACACAAACTATAGTTTCATCTTGAAATTCGTTTTCCATGAGAAACCCTCCCTGACGTATTTGAAAATATGGCATTGCGCTCGAAAAGGGCTATGACTAATTTTCTTTGCATATTATATACTTTTTAAAAAAATAAGTCAAATGATTTAAAAAAATAATTTACTATTATGAATTTTTTTGAGAAATTTTATCGAATAATGACGATTTTAAACATCATCATCAATTTTGTTTAAAAATAGGTTTAAATTTTGGTTTAAAATAGACATTGCAAGAGAATTTTCAGCAGAGTTATGAGATATTGGTTGTAAAAGTATTTTTTTGCGCGCATCAAGGTCAGTAGATTTTGGTTGCCCAGTTCCACCAAGACAACCTCCAATGCAAGTCATAACTTCAATGAATGCATATTCTTTTATATTGTTGTTAGAAATAAAATCTTCCATATTTTTTAACCCATCGATTTTTGCGACCTTGATTTTATGCTTGCCGATGTGCATATTTGCTACATATACATAATCATTAAGTGGCTTTAAATCAATAAAATTTTTGGGTGGACGTGTTGCATTTGCTAAATAATAAGCACACTCACATACTGATTTTAATACACCGCCTGAATGCCCGAATTGTAGAGCATTCCCACTAATTTTGTCGCAGTCAAGTACTGGTATGTCATCATATGACTGCCCACTTAATTTGATTAGATTTGCAAGCTCATTAGTAGTTATAACAAGGTCAGTCAAAAGAATGGGCGCGTTTGCATTTTGCAAAATAGGCTTGCAAGGCGCACAATTTACATCGCAAGTGTGTTGTTTTTTGATTTTTGCTAACAACTCCATTGTTTTTGACGATAATGATTTAGAAAAATTCGAATAATTTAAATTGTTATTGTAATTTTTTAAAACATATTTAGAATCTTTTATTTCTATCTTTTTTGCTATGCAAGGGGTTAGCGCTATGTGAAAAATTTGTTTCGGGTCGACATTGATTTCTTTTGCAAAAAAGGTTTTTATGTATGTCCCCATATTCGCAATTGGAGTCAAAGTTGAGCTGATGTTATTCCGTAAATTGGGATAAAAATTTTGTATAAATTTCACAAAGGCAGGGCAACAACTATTTAAAAGGGGTAGGTGATGCGTGTGTTCCAATCGGTGTAATAACTCTTTCGCTTCACAAATAGTTGTTAAATCCGCTCCAAAAGTAGTATCAAAAACATAATCAACACCAATCTCTTTCAAAAAACCAACAATTTTCCCTTGAGCATTTTCGTTCTTGCCAAAAACTTCGCCAATTGCAACACGGGGCGCGGGAGCCGTCGAAACAACGACGACGGTTTTAGGGTCTAGTATTTTGTTTATTATCGTGTCTAATTGTTGTATAGGGCAACCACCCACACATTTCATTTTGTTTTCCATACTAAAATTATAACACAATTCAATTATTTCTAAAAACAAAATTGCCAAAATTGTTGATTTTTAGAAGTAAATATAGTATACTTATATGTATGGAGATGTATCGAAGTGGTTATAACGGGGCGCACTCGAAATGCGTTAGTCGAGAAATCGGCACGTGAGTTCGAATCTCACCATCTCCGCCAGTCTCAAAAACCACAATATATAGTATAATTGTACGCTTAGGTATACCATATATTGTGGTTGTTTTTTTTATTTAGGTACATTTTAGGCGCGATTTTTTGTAGAAATAAAAAATGAAGTGATAAATAACGCAAAAAACAAAATATTAGGATATAACAATAAGCAAATACAATGTTTGATTAAAATTATGACTGTTTTACTAGCCCTTTGTTTTTTGTACAATCACTGCTGTGTGGGGGGGGTATATAGATACTGAGCAAGCTAATAATAACTAAAAAAACATTTATTCGACCCCAACATTTGTCATTGTGCCATAAAAAATAGAACAACAAAATCTTGTTGTTCTATTTTAAAACTAATTATTATCATTTTTAGGTGGTGGGGATAGATTGTTTGAGCGTAAGTAATTTTGATAATATCTTAATACTGCGTTGTTATAATTGTTTCGATAATCAATATTATATTTATTGCAAAATCCAATAAAATTATCTTTATTATTTTGAGCAAAAATTAAGGCCTTTTGAAGCATAGGATTTGGTGGTATTGGTCGTGCAAGTGGAGTTTGAGTATTCATTTGATATGGTTTTTCATATTCTTTATAGCCATTTTTAGCTTGATAATTGTTTTGCTCATTTCCCAACGCCAATGTTTTTTGCATTGTATTTTTTAATTTTTTTCTTTTTGAATTTCTATGAGATTTTATTAGTAACACAATTATAAGAACAGATATAATAGCAGTTCCGATAATTATTGCTATTGTGGTAGTATCCAAATTAAATATTGCCGCTTTGTCTTTTTCTTTAAATATTGCTTGAATTTTTAAATCTTCTTTAATATTTGTAACGGTAAAAGTGTTGTTTGATATATCCACACTATCTCCATTGACATAAACTTTAAATAATTCCCAACCATCTTCAACCGAAACAGTAAATGTTCTAGTTTCGCCATATGTAATATTTTCTAATGTTTTATCAATATTGATTTTTCCTTGTCCATTAAACGAAATAGAAATATTAAATGTTTGTATTTCATATTCAACTGAAATTGTATGAGCACAGTCAACATCAACAAAGGTGTAATAATCAACAGCGCCAATACTTACATTATCAATCTTTACATCTTTAATTTTATATCCAGTGTCAGGAGTAAATGTATAATTTAAATCTTCGCCATACAAGACATTTGAAATTCCACTCGGACTAATAGTCCCGTTAGTTGTAGGATTTGCAGTAATACTAAAACTTGTTAAGTCAAAAAGTGCACTTATTGTGTGATTGTCAGAAATATTTGTAAATGTGTATTCGGTCAAAGTACTCGTATACTTTTCTCCGTCAATCAACAAGTATTCAATGTAGTAACCTTCATTTGCTGTAATAGTGAAGTAAGCACTTGTTCCATAGTTATAACTTTCTTGCGCTTCGCTAATTGTCCCATTTTCAGCTTGTATAACTGTAATCGTATAAGTATTTATAACAAATGTAACTGCAATTGTATGATTTCTTGTAATGTTTGTAAATGTGTACCCATTTGTAATAGCATTTGTTAAGTCGTCGCCCACTAATGCAACACTGTCTATAACAACACTTTCAATATGATACCCCGTATTAGCAGAGAATGTGAATGTTCTATTTTCGCCATAAGTAATGTTTTCTAATGTTTTATCAGTATTGATTTTCCCTTGTCCATCAACTGAAATAGAAATATTAAATGTTTGTATTTCATATTCAACTGAAATTGTATGAGAACAATCAACATTAACGAATGTGTAATAATCAACAGCGCCAATACTTACATTATCAATCTTTACATCTTTAATTTTATATCCAGTGTCAGGAGTAAATGTATAATTTAAATCTTCGCCATACAAGACATTTGAAATTCCACTCGGACTAATAGTCCCGTTAGTTGTAGGATTTGCAGTAATACTAAAACTTGTTAAGTCAAAAAGTGCACTTATTGTGTGATTGTCAGAAATATTTGTAAATGTGTATTCGGTCAAAGTACTCGTATACTTTTCTCCGTCAATCAACAAGTATTCAATGTAGTAACCTTCATTTGCTGTAATAGTGAAGTAAGCACTTGTTCCATAGTTATAACTTTCTTGCGCTTCGCTAATTGTCCCATTTTCAGCTTGTATAACTGTAATCGTATAAGTATTTATAACAAATGTAACTGCAATTGTATGATTTCTTGTAATGTTTGTAAATGTGTACCCATTTGTAATAGCATTTGTTAAGTCGTCGCCCACTAATGCAACACTGTCTATAACAACACTTTCAATATGATACCCCGTATTAGCAGAGAATGTGAATGTTTTGTCAGAATTTTCTAACATATAAATATCTCCGCTATCAGACATTATTCCATCGCCTATAACTGTCGCAGTGATTTTATATCTTGTGTTACTATCTTCAATGACAGTGACTTCACACAAATTAGAAGTAATTGTGGTTCCATCCCAATCAGTGATAATAACATAATATTTTTTTGTTCCAATAATTGTTGTGCCAAGATTAAGTATAGAAGATGTTGCACCTTCAATGATCGTGCCTTTTGCAATATTACTTTCAGTCACATACCATTGATAAGTTTGTTCAAATCCGGTAGCAACAATAGATAAAGTGGCTTCATCATATTGATTTACTTCTTTTTCAGTAGGCAAGTCTGTTGTTATACCTAATTTGTCAATAGCAACAAAAGGATTTCCGTTTTTATTTGCGAAAGTTTCAGCATAAGTTCCAGTATAACCATAAACAGTAGCTGAACTTCCAAATGCAGTTATTTCTCTTGCTGTCCCTTCTTCCCATTTATCACCAATAACAATTTTTGTCATAGATGAAGGGAATACACTTCCCATAGTCACAATATTTGGTAAATAAAATGTTGTTAATTTATTACAAGACGTGAAAACTTGTCCAGTGATTACACCTGTAGAGTGTATTGTTCCTAAAACTTTAATATTAAGGGTATCTATATACTCTAAATTACTATCATAAGTAAAGGCTGCATATCCAATTCCTTCTACTAAAGGAGAGAAAACTTTTCTTAACGAATAACATTCATAAAAGGCGGTTTCACCAATTACTTTTACCTTTGGAATATTAACTTCAAAAAGTCCTTCACAACCATTAAATGTTGATGTTGGAATATTCTCTATCAAAGGTAACGATATGTATTTTAATCCAAGACAATTTCCAAATGTTCCATACGTTCCACCTTCAAGAGTTGTAATATAATCCAAATTGATTGTTTCTAATATTGAACAACCGTAAAAGGCGTCAGTGCCAAGTATTTTAATAGATTCTGGTAAAATAATACCTGTAATAAAACAACAATCTTTGAACGCATTAGGACCAATTTTAGATATTGTCATACCATTATAAGATGACGGTATTATAATATTTCCAGTCGTGTAGCTATCTACAAAGGATATATAAATTTCAGTTTTACCATTATTATCGTATGTGTTGTAATAATATTTAGCCAAATCATTAAACATTGCCCTAAAAGTAATACCTTTATTATCGGCATATTCTTTTGCAACTGTTGTATCATAACCATAAATAACAAAAGTTGGTATAAGTTCATCATCTATACTATAGCCTAATGCGTTCTTTCCAATGTATGCTATATTTGTTGAGAATTTGATTTCTAGTAATTTTGAACAACCATAAAAAGCATTAGCATCAATTCGTTCTATGTTTTGTATTTTAACGGAAGATAAATTAACACAATCTTCAAATGCAGAAGTTCCGATATCTTTAATTCTATCTAATATAATGGATTCAAGATTTGCACATCCTTGAAATGCGTTATTTTCAATAGTGTCTAAATATGCTACATTTAAAGTATATATATTTAAACAGTCTTTAAAAGCATATTCACAAATTCTTGTAACAGGTAAATCGTCAATGTATGATGGAATTGTAAGAACATCAGGAAATTCGCCAATATAACCAGTGATACAAATTTCATTATTAACAACTTTATAAGTGAAAATATTATTATTATTTGAAACAAGATCAGTATATGAACAACCCTTTGTTGTTACAAAGTTATTTGCAACTGTCCCACCATAAATGTAAAACATACACCCAGATGGAATAGTTCCAAATGCCGAATTATCTATACTTTCGATACAACTTGATAAATAAACCTTTAATAATTTTGAATTTGAGCCAAAACTATTACTAGAAATTGAAACAACACTAGGAATATTTATATAGGTTAATTCATTACTTGCAAAAGCATTTCTACCTATATAACGTAGATTTTGAGCATTTAATTCGGAAATTTTACAACTATTAAACGCCCATTCACTAACTTCTATCAAATCATTTATAACTAAGTTATTTAGGGAAGAACACATTCTAAATGCCGCACCACCAACAATTTGTGCTTTTGGGATATTAACTGTATGTAATTGTGTAGCATAATAATAGAACGATGAGCTACCAATAACTAAAACTTCGGGCATATCTACTGTTAAAAGATTTTCATTAACATAAAAACTATGTGAGCCAATGTATTGAACAGATGGTAGAGAAATATTAATTATATCACAATTTCTAAAACTACCACTACCAATTATTTCCACACTAGGTAAGTTAATCTCTTGAACATTGTAACAATTAAAGAATGCCATGTCGCCAATTATTTTGACATTTGGTAATGTAATACTTGTAATATTGCCTGCACCGGTTTGATCCATATAAAAAGCATAATAATCTAGCAATTCAAGTTTTGATAAATTAAGTGAAGTTATAGCATAACAGCCTGCAAAAGCATATTTACTAATTGTTAATAATTCTGGAAAAAATTCATCAGTAAGATGTAGGAAATTTGCACAACCTTGGAACGCATACATGTCTATTAATGTAACTGCAGGACCGTATACTGCTTGAATAGTTGAGCAACCAGCAAAAGCATATCTTCCAATAGTGGTAACGGTAGAAGGTAATGTGACAACTTTAACACTTGATGATGAGAAAGCGTTAGCTCCAATGGAAGTAACAACAATTCCATCAACTTGCTTTGGAACAGTGACATCTGTTAATACACCATTATACATTGTTAAAGTTCCACTAGCGTCAACTGTAAAGGCACCTTCAATATCTTCTCCATAGAAACAATATGTAATGCTATTGATTTTACTAAATGATTTCACATTATTGCTACCATCTAAAACATAGGCAATAGCTTTAACTCTTTGTGTTTTTGTAATAGAGATTGGACCTGTATATTTTGTTCCATTTGTTAAACTAGGATTTGTTCCATCTAATGTATAATAAATTGTTGTATTAGTAGTGATTGTAGATAAAGTCAGGTTAAAAGCGTCAGTGCAATCAGTTTCAGTTTTACTAAAATTAACTTTATCAATTATATTGGCATAAGCATATTGGATATTTACCATACCTTCGCCATAATATTCGTCCCAACCACTATCTCCTAAATCGATAGAGTTACTATCTAATAATTTTTCAATATCAGTTTTTGTGTAATTTTGTGTGCTATCAGAATAAAGCAATGCAACTGCACTTGCAACGTGTGGAGTAGCCATCGATGTTCCGCTCATAGTTATAACACCACCACCAACAGCAGCACTTATAATTTGGTGTCCTGGTGCAGATACATCAATGTAACTACCATAGTTTGACCAGTTTGGTCTATAATATAAATTACCAGACTTACCAACAGCAGCAACAGTTATTGCACGATCAACATTTGATGGAGTATAATTTGCAACATTTGCACCATCATTACCAGCGGCAACGATTGTTAAAATATTATTGTTATAAGCTTCATTTAGTGCTGTTGTATATGAAGTATGTTCTTCTGACCCAATACCATTAGAACTACCCAAACTCATATTCATTGCACAAATATTCATTCCATCTTGTTTTTTATCTATAACATAGTTTATACCCATTACAATAGAAGATTGATAGCCATAGCCCTTATCTCCCATAACTTTTATAGGTAAGATTTTTACATTACTTAATGTTAAATCAGTTATAATACCAGAAACATGAGTTCCATGCCCATAAACATCTTCCCAAACATAAGAAGTTAAACTTATTGAAGGGGAATAGTTTGTTCCACCATCAGCTATCCTATTTGAGAACCAAGAGTGGTCACTGTCCAATCCTGTATCTAATACGGCAACAACCAATTCTGGTAAGTTAGTAGAACCCACAGTGTTTAATAAATAATTTGAATAATCTTCAATCCCCATAGAAGATGCGCCCCAAGATGAATATGAAAAGCTATCTTCAACACCATAAAGGTTGCTTTTTTCATCTTGAACGCTAGTAGGAGTTAAAATGCTATCAACTTCGACATATTCTACGCAGGATAAGCTTTCATAATAGTTATAAGCATTAATTGTATCTTCTTCTGTTGCATATTGATAAATATGTAGACCTTTATAACCCTCCGCATATCTTATAGCCCCTTGTTTATCAAGAGAACTATATGATTTAATAATTAATCGTTTAGTTTGATATGGTCTAGATAGGGACAAAGTATCATCATCAAATCTTAAATCAAAACCTAATGCTTCAGCAACACTTTCAACAGGAAAGACCGCGTTGTCATATTCAATAGTAACTGCTTCTGGCATCACATCAATGTTATCTTCACTAAATCTAATTAAATTTTCTTCATTAGTCATAGTGATTGTTGTTTCATTGTTAGATATTTGCACTTCACTAGAATAATTTATATTAACTTGGCTTCCAGTAATATCCGCAAATGTGGCGCTATTAACCATATAAGTATTATTTCTTTTATAAATATCATCATTTATGTTAAATGATATTTCTGTATAATCGTCATACGAATTGTCTTTTAGTAACTCTACGTAAGCGGTAGAAAAAGTGTCAAAATCTGCATTTTGATTTACATTCGCGTGGTAAAATATTTTTGGAATGCTAAAACCTAAAAGTATAGATATTGAAAGTATTGGTAAAATAAATAAAAATTTTAAACGATTTTTCATTCGTTTCCTCCATAGTGTAATTCACTCATAAAAATTTATCATTTATTGATATATTAGATGATGAAATCATAGATAATGACAACATAACTTATTTGCTATGTAAGCTTAAGCGCACGATTTTGCACAATCACAAATAGCTACCGCGGGTGCGAAAACGCACTACTAGAAGTGGCTAGCGCAATATCGCACGCGTGGCACGCGGTTCGCGAGATTCCTACGCTTCATCAAACCCCACAATGCGGGTTTGATTTTCGCCCTGAATGGCCCTAAGTGAGTGCTTGTACCGCTTTGATAACAAGAAATTACCCCTTTGCATTTTTTAATTTTAATTTTTGTTATATTTACTTAGATTTTTATACAAAATCAATTATTTACGTCCAGTGATTGCATCTATTGGTTTCATTTTCGCGATTTTGCGCACGGGTAAGAACGTGGCAATAATTGCGACGAGTATGCTAATGCCGAGCATTAGCACAATTTGATGCAATCCAAACGACATTATTTGGATTCCAACGCCAATTTTCGAAGAAAAATAACGGTTGAGAAAAATAACAGTTCCTAGCGTCAAAACAACTGAAATTACAAAATTGATGAACGAAATTATCATACTTTCATTCAAGAATATTCCGTACACATCTCGCCCTTTCGCTCCCAGTGCACGCAAAATTCCTATTTCCTTTTTCTTGAAACTAATACTTGTTGCAATGAAAGTCATAAGCAAGAATGCGCTAAACACTGCAAAGACAAGGCTTGCGTACAAAAATACTTCTGCAAGCGTTTTTATCAAATTTCCATAAGTATCAAGGAAATCATTGAATTGAGAAACGACGGCAAAATGGAAACCAACTGTTTTATTTCCATAATTGTCCATAATCATAGCTTTTAGGTTAGATGTTTCCAGAACCAAAAAACTTCGGCAATTAGACGCGATGCGCTCGACGTTTTTAGGTGTTTGTGTCGGGAACATTAAACTACGGTAACTATAACTTGAAAAATATTCGCCTTTTTTAAGTTGAGGGACATATATACCCGCAATTTTATGATTAATCGAATTCTCCATTTGATTTAACCCGACAATACTAAAATCTCCATAATTTAAATCATAGTAAGCTTTAATTTCATTTTTCAAAGCTGTATATGTTAGTGAATCAGTAGTAGTATTATTATTAATTTCAAGGGAATAGTACCCACTTGAATCTCGGCGGTATACTATTGATCTAAATTCATCAAAAGATACAATAGATACAATTACATCGCTATTGGTATATTCACTATTCTTGATTTTTATAATTTCTCCATTATTTAATGCGGTTGAATACGATGTCTTATTCAAAGTAAAACTAGAACTAGAACTAGAACTAAAAATTTCGGGACTATTTGAATTTTTGATAATGTTTGCGGAAAATTTGTTGTAAGATGAATCTTCATATTCGAATGCCTTCTCCATATTTTCGCCAATGATAATTGAATTATATATATTTGTTTCATTAAGTTTCCAAACTTTATCATACACTTCATACGAGTTTTGGGAATCTTTATCAAAATATTTGCTGTATTTTTCAAAGTCAAAATCAGTTTTCAAAATACCAACAATGGTTACGTCCCTGTTATTATTTTTTATAGTTTTACCAATGATATCACCCTCTTTGCGTATGGTGTTACTATTCCCAGAACTATCTTTGTATCCATTTACTTTGTACAATTCATAAATAAAATCAGTGATTAAACACTCTGAGTCATTTGCTGGCCAACGACTTGTGGATGTCAATTCGTAATGCTTTTTCATCAGCTCATTATCTGCAATGTATGCCGTTGTTGCATCTTCAATGAACTGATCATCATAATAACACAAGTTAGTTCTTGATATCCCAATTCTTTTTATCATTTTTGCGCCGTAAGTATCAACCAAATACTCCCTATCTTCGTCTATAAGTCCTAAGCTGCTCTCACTGTAATAGCCGTCATTTTCACCAAAAACTCCAGTGATTGAGAATGTTTGACTCGTCGAATTCTTAACGCTTTCGTACATACTAGTTTGGGGCGAAAAGGAGCCCATAGTGTTAGCAAGCCCAAAGAACGCAAGTGCAATAGCTGATAAAATGATTGTGAATACCAAGCGCACCTTCTTGTGCTTTAACCCGCTTGCCCCCATTTTGACACTATCTTTGAAACGAAATTTACCTTTTATCAATTTAAAATTTCCGCCTGCGCTTCCCCTGCGTATGTCGCTTGGAAGCGTTTCATTAAAAACTTCGCGGTCGCCACTATCTGATATGCGTGCCATTTTTTTGACTTGCGAATTTAATTCTTTGCTTGAAATAATCAAAACTTCTTGCCCATCGTGTTTGACTTTCTCGCCAATTTTTTGCCAAAGTGCGGGATTCAAATTTTGCGTATTTTTGAGTTGTAGCAAATCATTACTAATCAAATTTAGGTCTCCCACTGTTTTGGGCGTAACAAATCGCTTTGTGTTATCCGCAATTACTTTGCCGTCCTTGAGTTCAATAATGCGGTCAGCAAACTGCTCAGCATTTTCGCGATCGTGCGAAACAACGATGACAAGTTTGTCCTTTGAAAGTTTTTTCAGCGTTTCAAAAACTTGCCTACCCGTATTGCTATCAAGTGCCCCTGTCGGCTCATCTGCCAAAATGACATCAGGGTTCTTTATTAATGCGCGTGCAATCGCGATTCTTTGCTTTTGTCCGCCCGACAATTGCGCGGGTTTGCGTTTACCCATACCGCCAAGATCAACTTCTCTAAGCAAGTCCTCTACCGCACTATGTGTTGCCTTTTTGCCCTGAAGTTCTAACGAAAGCGCGATGTTTTTTGCGACAGAAAAGTCTTGCAATATGTTGTACTCTTGGAAAATAAAACCAAGATACGTATTGCGGTACGCATCAAAATCGCCAGTTTTGAATGTTTTACTGCTTCTTCCGTTGATGATGATTTCTCCATTATCAAATGAATCAAGCCCGCCGATCACATTCAAAAGCGTACTTTTACCGCTTCCGCTTTTGCCAAGCAAGAAAATCATCCCCTTGTCGCCAAAGGTTAGTGAAACATTATTTAAAGCATAAACATCATTAGCTTGTTTTGTTTTGTAAATTTTTGTTATATTTCTGACTTCTAACATTTTTTCTCCTTTGTTTAGTTGTTAAGATAATTATATAAGATATGTTCACAAAAGTCAAGTCGTTCATTTGAAATGTCTTTTTTAAAAATCGCAATACAGTAATACAATTGCTTTTTGTATCAAAGTTGTCAAAACAGTTGTTAAAATGCAAAAAAAAATATATAATATATAGAAGCTTTGAAAAATTACATTTTCTATTTGTAGTTTTATTACAATAGTTGAACAGAATATCGCATACACATAAATATATCATAATGTGTAGATATATCTGTTTTAAAATTACAAAGGCGAGCGGAAAATGCTTGACTTTTGAAAATGGAATACAAATTAAGTTGGAGAATATATGAAAAGTAAATATATGTTTTTTGTCGCGCTAATGTTTGTGGCGTGCATATTTGGGGGTTGTAGCAGTGCAGTTTCAGTCGGTATGAGTATTTTGCCAGACGGAACAATTAGGCAAACATTTTCCGTCGTGTTAGATGCAAATGAATTATCTCAAAAGTACACTACCGACGAAATCGAAAAAATCTACAACACCGCCTATAAATATCTTGACGACTATAAGAACCGCGTCGTTTCGCTTGCAAAAAAATACAGCGCCGAAAAGGGAATGGGAGAGTATCGCATTCCGTGGAAAGCTGAAATTTCGCCGAGCAAAAATAATGGAATGACGCAAAGCGGGCAAATTACGTGTTATGTGCAATTTTACAATTCGTTTTTCTATGATGAATATTTAGAGTACATCGGCAGTAGTAGTAGCAGTGGCAGTAGCGAAGACACAAGCATAGATGAAGAATCATCTACAAAGAAAGGTTGGCTCTTTGATACAATTATTTTCCAAGATACGACTTTACCAGTAGCAGACCTAGAAAAAATACAAAGCGTTTATGATGAAATCAAAACGTCCCTAAGCAGTCAAGGAGTTGCACTTTCCGACGATGTGCGCCTTGTAAACCTTTCGTACGACTATGCAGTTCCATACACTTATGCGCAAGTCAATCGCATAAGGTCAAATGCGGATAAGGAATATGTTCAAAGCGAACAACAGTTAAACACCGACGGCTCAGTCGCAAGCGAGTACAATATGAAGCATTATGTTTGGAATTACAACCCCGACGGCGAAAACCGCCTTGTTTTGTACCGATATCGTATTCACGCAGTCGCGTGGTATCTCCTAGCGCTTGCATTGGTCGGTGTGTTCGGCATCATTATGCTTATTTGCCATCTTATTACAAAGAAAAAGGGCAAACGCAGTTTTATAACAGCGACATCAAATATTTGTGAAAATGCACAATGCAATAGTTCACAAAGCGCTTGTGAAAAGGTGGAAAAACCTACAAACGCCGACACACAAAATAAAACAAAAATTGACAAAATGAATACCTTTTTTGAAAATATAAACAATGATAATAAAAATAATCCACAATAAAGATGTTGTTTGTGGAAAATTAAGGAGCAAAAAATGACAAGAGAAGAAATTGTCGAAAAACTAAACACAATAGATGAGCGTATTTTACAAATAAAATCGCGCTTTAAGGAAGAAGAAATTAAATCAGAAATCGCCACTCTCGAGAGAGAAATGACCGCCCCGGATTTTTACAACGATATGCGCCGAAGTAGTGCAGTAGGTAAACGCCTTAGATACTTGCAAGAGTTGCTTGTTGAAATAAAAGATTTGACAAACAAAGTGGACGCAGTTAATTTTATGGTCGACAATGCAACCGACGAAGAGATTGCACAAATGTCTAACGAGATTGGCGCGGAAGAAAAACTCATCGACGCCGTCAGTCGCAAATTATGGATAAGCGCGCTATTGAGTGGCAAGTACGACGCTTGCAATGCTATTTTGACTGTTCACAGCGGGGCGGGCGGAACAGAAGCTACAGATTGGGCGGATATGTTATTTAGAATGTACCAACGCTATTGTGCGCGAAATGGTTTTACTTTCAACATAATCGATATGCAAGAAGGCGACACGACAGGTGTCAAAAGCGCGACAATAGAAGTCGAGGGCGAAAATGCATATGGCTACTTGCGTTGCGAAAAGGGAGTCCATAGACTCGTGCGCATTTCGCCGTTTGACTCAAACGCGCGCCGTCATACATCATTTGCAAGTGTTGAAGTTACCCCCGTCATTGAAAGTGAAGAATTGCAAATCAAAGAAGATGATTTAAAAATCGACACTTATAGAGCAAGTGGCGCAGGCGGTCAGCACATCAACAAAACCGATTCGGCGGTAAGAATCAAACATATCCCGACGGGAATTATCGTGCAATGCCAAAATCAGCGTTCGCAAATCCAAAACAAAGCAACCGCTATGAAAATGTTGACGGCGAAACTTGCCGAACTCAAGGAGCAGGAAGAGCGCGAAAAATTAAATAATATTCAAGGGGAACTCAAGAAAATCGAATGGGGGAGCCAAATTCGTTCATACGTGTTCCAACCATACACAATGGTCAAAGACCACCGCACGGGTTTTGAAACACCCGACATCGCAAGCGTTATGGACGGCGATATTCAAGAGTTTATTAATGATTATTTGATTAAAGAAAACAACTAGAAAATCAATGCAAAGGTGCAGTTATGATATACGACGAAAAAATGAATAAAAAAATCAAGGAATTAAAAGCAAAAGATAGCCTTACAATTTTAGGGATAGAGTCATCGTGCGACGAAACAAGTATCGCCGTTGTAGTAGACGGAACGAAAGTATTATCAAATGTCATTTCAACGCAAATTCCAATTCACGCACAATACGGTGGAGTCGTCCCCGAAATTGCGAGCAGAAATCATATCAAAAATATCAGTTTTGTCTATAAGCAAGCACTTGCCGACTCAAAAATCAGCGAAAAAGACATTGACGCCGTTGCAGTTACCTATGGCCCAGGGCTCGTCGGCGCACTCCTTGTCGGCCTTAATTACGCGAAAGGGCTCGCGTATGGATTGGACGTTCCGCTTATTCCAGTCAATCATATCGCAGGGCATATTTGCGCAAACTTCATTGATTTCCCCGAACTCAAACCACCATTTGTTTGCCTGATTGTTAGTGGGGGACATACGGCAATTGTCTTACAAAAAAATTACACTGAACACGAATTGTTTGGCGCAACGCTTGACGACGCAGTTGGCGAGAGTTTTGATAAAGTCGCGCGCGTGCTCGGTTTAAAATACCCAGGGGGACCAATGGTAGATAAACTTGCAATAGACGGAGAAAACAACATAACATTCTGCAAATCGCACACATTCGAGAACTACTTTGACTCATCATATAGTGGGTTAAAAACGGCGGTTATCAATTACATCAACCACTGCAAACAAAAAAATGAAGAATACAACATAAACGACGTATGCAAGAGTTTTGAGTGCCAAGCATTCGACGATTTGATTGAGAAAACAATAACCGCTTGTAAGCAAAGCGGTCAAAATAAAATCGCGCTCGCAGGTGGGGTCGGCGCAAACTCGTATTTGCGTAAGCAAATTACAATCCGCGCAAAAAAAGAAGATATCGCGGTCTATTTCCCCCAAATGTCCCTATGTGGCGACAACGGCGCAATGATCGCAAGTGCAGGTTTTTTCAAACTCAAGTTCGGCGATGTCCAAAGCAATATCTCAATCAATGCTCAACCAACAATTGCTTTCGACACCAACAAATCATTCCTTGCAAATTAATATTAAACATATATGTAAATTGCTAGAATATCCAAAAATGACTTTAAAAAAAACTGAGCAGAATCGAAGCGAAACGCTCAGTCAGTATTTCATCCAATGCAAACTCTTTACCATTCCATTTGAATTCGGCCATCCGAAGTTTAAACCTCAAAAGTCAACACATGAGAAGCAAAAACCACTTCAACCACTGTCACAATACCTCAAATTCGCTGATAATCCGTTGGTGTTCTTCGCACATAGTCCGACAAGAATCGTTTTTCCTTCGCACTCACAATCATATTCCTTTATTCCAACCTCCATTTTTTAAAAAAAATTCGGTTATAATTTTCCATTTGAACCGAATTTTTTTCCTTTTTCGTTTTCTAATCGCACAGGACAATCCCCCAAACCAAGTCTTACCGCCTACGCGCAATCCCCGGTTACGCTATATATGGTAAATAAGCTGTCCGCCAGCATATCCGCCATCTAGTTTTCTCGCTCTCGTTCCAGTCACAACGAGCCGCATTTCGTCCGTCAAGGTGCAGCTTTCCGACCTAAGAGTTTAACCTTTTTCACGTTCCGAGGCACTTCTTTATTCATTCAGGAATACGACACCCACGCTGTCTTTCGTGCGAACTTTAGATGTCCGTTATCCTTTGTAATCGAAGTATGCCGTATACGTAGTTTTCACACCTGTTACACCTGCGATGCTTGCCTCATCTGAGCCGCTTATTGTCAAACCTCCGAATAAGTTAACCGCCGTTTTTGTCGCCTTCGCCCCAGCCGCAACATCTGTGAACTTGTCTTCGCCCTTGTATAAGCCCGTATAAACATTAGCGTCACCCAATTCATCAGCTCTAGTGATTTTTGTTTTCATGACCGAGTTGCTCGTGTTGTCGAACGTCAAGACACAACCTTGCAAATATTCTTTCGTCGCGATGTTTAACGTTGCAGACCTACCGTCAGCTTCAATGACGAAGTTCGCATCGGTCAAATTTAGCGTCAGCGATCCATTTGTTATAGTAACCATTGTTTCGTTCTTTTTCTCGTTATTATCAGCCCATGTCACCGAACCTCCAGCGCTAAATGTGATCGTTCCCTTTGCGGTTTTGCTTTCTGTAAGCGCAGCGAATGTGAATGTTAGTGCAATAGAAATTGCGAGCAAGATTGAAAGAGCAAT
>CAZAYL010000012.1:0-17220 GCA_964489405.1 uncultured Lachnospiraceae bacterium
CCTACAATGCGGGTTTGATTTTCGCTCTGAATGACCCAAAGAGAGTACTTGTACTATTTTGATAATAAGGAATTATTTTATTATAGTGGTGCTAGTACTACTTCAATAATGCTGAATGACCTTAAGTGAGTGCTTGTACTTGCTTTTAAAGATATTGTTTTATTCTATTGTCATTTTGTCATTATAATTTGTGTACTAATTTATTGTACCACATTCTTTCGCTCTGAATGACCCAAAGAGAGTACTAGCAACTGCTTTAATAATAAGGAATTATTTTTTGTGGTAAAATTGACTATACATTATAATTTCCCACTCGCGCCAATTTACATTATCCCAATAAAAAAATGCGAACAAATTGTTCGCATTTTTAATGTGCATCAATCTCCTGTGTAAGGAATCAATGCCATATATCTTGCGCGCTTGATTGCAATCGCAAGTTCTCTTTGGTGTTTTGCGCAAGTGCCAGTTTGGCGACGAGGCAAAATTTTACCTTTTTCAGTAATGAATCTCTTAATTTTAGCAACGTCTTTGTAGTCAATTGGCGTCTTTTCAGTGCAGAAAACGCAAACTTTGCGTCTTGGCACGCGACGGAATTTCCTATAATCTCTTTCTTGAGCGACTACTTGTTGTTCTTGAGTTTCAGATACTTCAACAATTTCGTTCTCCATTTACTCTCTCCTTTATAAAATTAGAATGGTAAATCGTCATCTTGGATTGGTTGCAATTCAGCGACCTGATCGTCTTTAGCACTAGATTCAACGCCACTTTGCGTTCTACTTGTCAAAAATTCAACTTCTTCCGCAACGATTTCAAAAACATTAACTTTGACACCTTCTTTGTTCTCATATGAACGTGTTTGCAATGAACCACAAACTGCAACTTTGCTACCTTTCTTAAGGTACTTCGCACAATTATCTGCGAGTCCTCTCCACGTAACAATGTTGATAAAATCTGCTTCTCTATTTCCGTCCGCACCTACATAACGACGCGTAATTGCGATAGAAAATCTGCAAACTGAAACCCCTGTTGAAACGGTGTTCATCTCTGGGTCTCTAGTCAAGTTACCAATTAAAAATACTTTATTCATTTTTCTCTCCTTATTTCTTGATGATTAGGCTTCTAACAAAATAATCCATTATTTTCATTTGACTTTCCATTTCATTTGGAAGATTAGGTTCTGACTGGAAATTCATCAAAACATAAAAACCTTCTTTTTTATAATTGATAGGATAAGCAAATTTCTTTAGCCCAATTTTGTCAAGAGTATCAATGGTTCCGCCTGCTTTGACTACCATATTTTGTACTTTCTCAATAAAAGCTTCGCGTTGTTCTTCGCTTGCGCTTGCATCGATGATGTACATCAACTCATACTTGTTCATTTCTTACCTCCTTATGGTCTATGGCCTAGAACTTCTAGGCAAGGAAAACAGTAAGATTCTTCACCTTTGCTGTTTCTAGAGCGTATTATAGCATAAAACAACAGCTTTTGCAAGTCTTTTTTTTGTTTTTACGTCAATTCGTTTTGTTTTTTGTTCAAGATAACACGTGCCACGTGTGATTAGCATATTATAAAAGCGCGCCACAATATGCGGTGCGCTCTAATATTTTGGACTGTATAATTATTTTTCGTTCTCAACATCTAAATCGGGATTAAATATCTCTTTGTACAATTTTTGGATTTTGCTTTCTTCATTTCCGCTAAAGTCGTCATACTTACGGCGAAGTTCATCACGTTTAACAAACTTATTTATTGAGAACATTTCATTTGTTTCCCAAACCTTTCGCTCATTGAGATTCTTGAAAAGAAAATACCCTTTGAATAAAATTTGCGGTGTTTTGATTTGGTTGTCATAGTCAAATTGTTTCAACTCGTTATAGCGTTCGATTGCTTTAAAAAATTGTGCTGGAGAACTATAGTCGAGGCACTCTTTTTGAACATCTGACAAGTATGAATTAAAACTAATTACATTAAAGTTGATATAATCAGTCAAGAAATCTTTTACATCTTGCGTTGTTCTTCCTTCGGCGTATGCTGGGAAACTATTTGGGTGGGTTTTACTCGTCAAGCAAAATTCTGCCATTTCTTTACTGGTAAATGCAAACACTGCTTTCACTTTATCAATTTCGCCTTTTGCAATTATTGCATCAATCGCGTTGCGGAGTTTGGGGATAGTGAGCAAATAGTCATTTACAAAGTCTGCTGTATTACCTCGGGCATACATTTGTGATAGAAAGAAATTAAATTCTTGCGTTGTTGACTTTTTTACAAAATCCGCTACTTGCTCAACGGCTTGCTCATTTTCTTGTAATTGATTAATCACATTCATTGGGTAATTATTATAAAATGTCAATAATGGCATCTTCTTCACACTTTCGATAATGTAGTCAATGTTTTTGGTGCGTATCGTGATGTGTTTGCCACTGACAACCTTGTCCCACACTTCCATACCAAGTCTATTTGCTAAACTATCGTTGGCAATAATTGCTTTCTTTTCATTTTTCAAGACGTCGTTAATTGTTTTTTTCATAATTTTACCATTCCTATAATGACAATTCGTTGTTTTTGTGAACAACGCGTCCATTCCTTTTTATATATTGTATTGTATTAGCATCAAATTTGGCTAGTTCGCCCCGCCCAAGCGAATCGCCCTTGAACGCCATAGTCGTCTTTGTCGTTTGGAAATATGCATATATATCCGAACCGCCAATGACGAGTGCGCCGTCAAGGTCATCCTTCTTTTCGGCAAAAAATTCATCTACGCGTGAAAAAAACTTTTGTTTCGACTCAACACCTATTTTGTGCGGAACTACCACATATTTTAATGCGGTTGAGCATAATTCTAGTTTTTCGCCAAAACTTTTGGTTTTCGCTTTATAAAACTTTTTCAAAGCGCCGACATCCATTGCTTGCTCAGCAATTTCGCCATAATTTCTTGCGTTCAAACGATTGTCCGCGACAATTGTGGCAAAAATCCCATTCGTCTCCAATTTTTGGGCAATTATTTGCGCAGTTTGTATACAACGCAATTGATTTCCACAATAAATTGTCAGTCGCTTTATTCTTTTACTCTTTTCGCTTGACAACCGACTTAGCATTTGTTGTCCCAACAATTCTGCTTGACAACGCCCTTTATAAATCAACGGAATATCGACTTGTCCTGTGGCAATATCGACTTTGCTCACCTCTTCGCCGACTGGCGTTTTCTTTTCGTCGTATCCCGTCCAAAATTTCAAGGCGTCGTCCATTTTGTTGTCGTCTAAATTGCGTGCAGTCAAGCAGTGCATCGCAAAATAAGTGTCCATAGCTTCAACCCTCCTCACCTAGCGTAATGATTTTACCATAATATTATCAAATTGTCAATATCAAAACGAAAAAAAGGCACACGAATTTTTAAAAAAAATCTTAAAATAAATTGCATAGCGGAATTTACTTTGGAAATTAACACTTTTTGAAGTGAGACAAAATTCTTTGTGAAAACGTTTGACAAATATTGACAGTTTAGAATATACTATAATCATCAAATGAAAAGAGAGGAACATATTATGAAAGTTTGCCACACGGAAGCAATGAAAAAAATTAAGGAATATGAGGAACAAAAACGCATCCTAATTAGACAAGAATATGACAATTCTACGATTTCATACAAAGAAGGCGAGAAAAAAATTGCAAGCAATTATGATTACAAAAAGACGCGCGCGGACATCGCTATGCTTGACAAGAAAATTCGCGACATTCGCGCGAAACTTGCATATGCTAACTGCACTGTTAAAGTGGAGAAATTCAATATCACGATTGGCGAGGCGCTTGTTATGCTTGCTCAAATGCAACAAGAAAAACACGTTGTGGAATCTTTATCCTATAGGACGCAATTGACGCGTAGGCTCACGACAAACGGTATTCTTGAATACACTGAGTGCTTGTATAATCCTGAAGACGCGTCATTTGACGCCGAGGCGCTACGCCAAAAAATCGGCGATTTGCAAATTGCTATTGATAAGGCAAACCTTACCAATGAAATTGATATTTAATCATACATAATTGGGTACAATTATTGCAATCTTTTCTGCGATATATTTTCAATTTCAAAGTAAGTTTGATGCGGAACCAGTGGCATTGTCACATCGCGTGACATCGTTATCACTCAATTGTTTATAGTAAGTGTTAAGGTTATGTGAGTAATTATTATTGTAGATTTGGTTGATAGTTTATGCTTTGGAGAGTAATAATATACTAAAAAATTCGAAAATATATCGGAAAACTTATTTTTGGGGTAGAGGAAGTTCAGTTTCAATCTACCCTCTTTTTTATGCTTTGCTAATTGCAAATTTCAAGTATAAAAATCGTGGCAATTCAGTTGACTTTTTTAGTTGTTTTGAATATAATTGTTAAGTATTAAACAAAAAGCAACTAAAGATTAACTAAAGGAAGAAATTTAATATGAAAAATGTTAATGAATTACTATTAAAATTATTGGCAGAAACAAATGACAATCTAAAAAATTACATTCTTCAAACGTGGGAAGATTTGAATCTCACATATAGTGAAGTAATGATTTTAGCTATTATATCGGAGGCTGAAAAATCTAACACTGTGGTTCATAAAAGCCAAATTGCTAAACGTCTTGGATTGACGAAATCGGCAATAACACAATTTTGCAATAAACTACAAAATAAGGGATACATTGACTACTATGTTGCAGATTCAAACCTTAAAAATCATTACTTGAAATTGACTGATGACGTTCGAAAGAGTGTTGAAAGTCGTTGCGAAATTATGGATGGTTGCTTGCAAAATTTCATTGACAATGTGGGAGAAGAAAATATTGTATTGTTGATGGATTTAATGAAAGAATTTAACAATGCAATAATTCGGCTTTCTTCACAGCGCTATGAAGAAGACTATTTTCGCAAAAAAGAAAAAAATAAAAAGAATTTTCTTGATTTTGATGAAAATGATGATGTTTTTTAATGAAAATAGAGGTAAAAAATGTTAAAACTTGACAATATAAAGAAAGAATACATAATGGCAGACGCGACAGTTCCTGCGTTGAAAGGAATTTCGATTGAGTTTCGAAAGAGCGAATTTGTGAGTATTCTTGGACAATCTGGGTGTGGTAAAACCACACTTTTAAATATTATTGGGGGACTTGACCACTACACTTCAGGCGACCTTATTGTTAAAAATATTTCAACTAAAGATTTCAAATCAAATGATTGGGATGCTTACCGAAATCACACAATTGGTTTTGTTTTCCAAAGTTATAATTTGATTTCGCATTTAAACGTTCTAGCGAATGTTGAACTTGCGCTCACGATTTCAGGCATTTCTGCAAGCGAACGCAAGAAACGCGCGCTTGCGTCACTTGAACGTGTGGGGCTCAAAGAACATATTCACAAAATGCCAAATCAACTTTCGGGCGGACAAATGCAACGCGTGGCGATTGCTCGCGCGATTGTCAATGACCCTGAAATTTTGCTTGCTGATGAACCGACGGGGGCACTTGATACTGCAACGTCTATTCAAATAATGGATTTGATTCAAGAAATAGCAAAAGAAAGACTTGTTATTATGGTTACGCACAACCCTGACCTTGCTAAAAAATATTCGACACGTATTGTGAAATTGCTTGATGGGGCAATCGTTGAAGATAGCAACCCTTATGATTCATCAATTGAGACAACGGCACAAAAAGTGGCAACGGCGATTGATGAAAAAATGGCAATCAATACGATGAATATGGGAAATATACAAACGTCGACTACTACAACAGATGTTATAACAGCAACAAAGCAAACCCCAAAAGTCAAAATATCTAAAGACAAGAAAAATAACACTCCTTTCAAGAAAACTTCAATGTCATTTTTCACTGCTTTGACTTTGAGTTTTAAAAACTTGCTTTCTAAAAAGGGGAGAACTTTGCTTGTGTCGATTGCAAGCAGTATTGGCATTATTGGCGTAACACTTGTATTGGCACTTTCAAATGGTTTTAATTTATATATCGCAAAATTGCAAGCAGATATGCTTTCGTCTAACCCCTTGACAATTAGTGAAAATCAATTTGATTATTCGACGCTTATGACAATGGTGGGGGATGCGGGGCTAGATAAATTTCCATCCGCAAAAGAAATCATTGTCAATGATGTAACAAAAAAGGCACAAGAAATCAGGCCGAGTGTTGCAATTACACAAGAATATGTTGATGAAACAATCAATACTCTTGACAAAGATTTATATAATGACATAATTATGACTACAGGACAACGTTTGAATGTTTACACTCTTGACATTGCATCAAACAAATACAAATACATAAATGTCAATGACTCAAGCAGTACTCAATACCGAATGCTGAGCAGTAACACTCAGTGGAACATTTTGATTGACAACAAGTCTTTCATTGAAACCCAATATGATGTTATTGGCGGGACTTATCCACAAGGCGCATATGAACTTGCTTTGTTTGTTGACAAATACAACCAAATCGGCGACAATATTTTGAAACATCTTGGCGTTTACATTGATGGTGATGAGAAAATTGACTTTGACAAAATTATAGGCAAGTCATTTTACATTGCGACAAACAATAATTTCTACACTTTTGATTCTTCATTAAATTCTTTTTCTGAGTCTCCAAGTGAATATGCTTATGAGAGTTTTGACAAGTCTAAATATATTGAAGCAAAAATTAGTGGCATTTTGCGTCCGCGCGCTGATACTCAAAACCAAATTTATGGCACAGGTGTTGCTTTTAGCAAAGAACTGAATACTCTTATTCAAAATCAAAATTACACAAGCGACATTGTTAATTTTGCGGTGGCGAATGCGGAAATTGACCCTTTTACTGGGGAAACATACAAATACGAACAAAAATACACTACGCTAAGCGCTATGAGAGAAACTCGAATTCGTGATTTGGGCGGGAACAAAGTTCCAAACTACATTGCTATATATCCTATTGACTTTGAAAGTAAAAATGCTATCAAGGCACATTTAGATGCTTACAATATCGGCAAATCTAGTAATGAGAAAATTCTTTATAATGATGTTATGGGAATGTTTATGACAAGTCTTACAGATATGGTCAATATTATTGGGTATGTTTTGATAGCATTTAGTGCAATTTCATTAATTGTTTCGTCGATTATGATTGCGGTCATTACTTATGTTTCAGTCATCGAACGCACAAAGGAAATTGGTGTTTTGCGCAGTATGGGCGCACGAAAAAAAGATATTGCGCGCGTTTTCAATGCAGAAACATTTATTATAGGACTGCTTGCGGGAATTATTGGCGTGGGTGTTACACTTTTACTCACAATTCCTATCAATCTCATTATTGGGGGGCTTGCTGACGGGATTGGGAACATTGCGGTACTTGCGCCGATTGCGGGGATTGCTATGATTGTCATTTCAATTGGATTGACTTTACTTGCGGGGTTCATACCAGCGCGAATGGCGTCCAAAAAAGACCCTGTAACGTGCTTACGCACTGACTAGTGCAATAGCGCACTGCTACAGATTTGGCGAGTGGCACTATATGAGATTTGGTACATAGTTAATTTACTATGTACCTTTTTTTTGCGGAGAAGCCCCGTTGCTGTGGGGACTCTCCCTACAATAAATTTGCTTTTAGGGACGACGTTGTGCCGTTCTTTTTATGGGCGTAAAATTTGCGACAAGTTTAATGTAGCAATAAAAAAGCAAGGTTATATTAAGTTTGCTGTGATAACCTTGTTTTTATGTTTATTTTTGTGTTGCGATACTTGCGACGGCGGATGTCGCTGAGATTGCGCCATCGGCACACGCGGTTGTGATTTGGCGCAAGACTGTATTGGTACAATCTCCTGCTGAAAATATTCCTTTTGCGGATGTTTGTTTGTTTTTGTCGACGACTATATATCCGCTTTCGTCAAGTTCGACAATACCTTCTACGAGTGCTGTGTCGGCTCCTCTCCCGATTGCGATGAATACGCCAGAGAGTTCAATTTCACTATTTTGCCCACTTTGAGTGTTTTTAACATTGACTTTTTCGACCTTATTAACACCATCAATGTTTGTGATTTCGGTATTATACAAAACTTCGACTTTGCCACTTTCAACATTCCTATTGAGCGCGTTAATTAATATTTGTTGTGCGCGCAATTTGTTTTTTCTCACTAGGATATAGACTTTGCTAGCTATTCTCGCTAGATAATTGGCATCTTCTAGCGCTGAATTGCCCCCGCCAACGACTGCGACAACTTTGTTGCGAAAAAATGCACCATCACACACTGCACAATAACTGACTCCTTTGCCAGTAAATGTTTCTTCACTTGGCAACCCTAATTTGCGAGGTTGTGCGCCAAGACAAAGTATAATTGTTCGCGTTTTGTATTGCTTATTTTTTGTAAAAACTATTTTTATGTCGCCATTTTCGATTTTCTCAACTCTTTCGTACCTAACTGTAACGCCAAGGGCGTGCACTTGTTTTTGCATTATATTAGCAAGTTCTATCCCACTAATTGACTGGAATGCGGGATAATTTTCGATTTCGCTTGTTAGCGATACTTGCCCCCCTACTGCATTTTTTTCTAAAATCAAAACTTTGGCACCTGCACGCGCTCCGTATATTGAGGCAGTCATTCCTGCCACCCCTTCGCCGATGACAATGATGTCATAAATTTCTTCCATAAATTTACCCTCTTAGTATTATTATACTAAACTTTATCGACAAAGCAAAGCAATTTTATGATTATTTTTACAATATTCAATTTATTGTGTAATTCGTTTTTTATTTACTTAAAATATTATTGTGGATAAATTTCACGACTTCGACAATAGGTAAAATTGCTATGGCAAAACAAATTACAATTCCCCATTGTTTTGCCGTGAGTGGAACTAATCCAAACATACCTGCGATGGGACTAACAAGCGCAATGAAAAGCGTGAGTGCAATACCTCCCAATAATGCTACTAGAAACAATTTGTTTTCAAAGGGGTTACTTTTGAAAATGCTTTGATGACTTTTAACGTTAAGCATATGGAGTAATTGCATAATATTAATTGTCAAAAAGACCATTGTATTTGCGACTTGTGGAGTATAATTTATATGAGCAATCACGAACACTGTCATTGCTATAATAATTTGACAGGTAGATTGATATATTATTGCTTTGCCGACACCGTCACTAAAAACGCTTGCGTCAAGTCGACGCGGTTTTTTTGTCATCAAATCTTTTTCGATAGGTTCAAACCCTAATGCGATTGCAGGCAAAATATCTGTTGCTAGGTTGATAAACAAAATTTGCAGTGGCAAAAGAAATATTGACTGCGGAAACAATATCGTTGCAAGTACGAGTGCGACAACTTCGGTAATATTTGTAGAAAATAAAAATTGGATTGTTTTTTGAATATTTGCAAACACTTTGCGCCCTTCTTCGACTGCTATGACGATGGTCGCGAAATTGTCGTCGGCGAGTATAACATCTGCAACTTCTTTTGTTACGTCTGTTCCTGTAATACCCATTCCAATGCCGATGTGTGCTGTTTTAAGACTTGGCGCGTCATTGACCCCATCTCCTGTCATTGCAACCACCTTACCGAGTCTTTTCCACCCTTTCACTATTCGAACTTTGTTTTGTGGACTAACTCTAGCATAAACACGAATTTTGTTTATTATCTTCAAAAAATCATCATCATTAAGCGCATCCAACTCCGCTCCTGTCATAACTTGATTTTGATTGTTCGCAATGCCGAGTTCCTTTGCAATTGCAAACGCGGTATCTTTGTGGTCTCCTGTAATCATCACTGGTATCATACCCGCTTTTATGCAAGTTTTGACTGCGGTACGAGCAGATGGGCGCGCGGGGTCCTGCATACCCACAAGCCCGAGAAAAACAAGGTTATTTTCAATGTCGTCCAATTTTAAGTCGTGTGAAATTTTGGTCGCAAAGGCAAGCACGCGCAAGGCATTTGACCCCATTTTTTTGACTGCTGTGTTTATTTTGTTTTTGTGGTGTGAATTCAATTCTTGGACACGCCCATCAATATAAATATGTGTGCATTTATTGATTAAGTTATCAACCGCACCTTTAGTGTAAACAATTTGAGAGTCGCCACGCTGATAGACAGTACTCATAAGTTTGCGATTTGAATCAAATGGAATTTCAAATATTCTTTTAGTAGAGAACCCACAATTTTCACGACGATAGTCATAATTATGGACAAAACTGACAAGAGCTGTTTCTGTTGGATCTCCTACCAATTGATTATCAATCGAAACTGAGTCATTACACAAAAGCATACAATTGAATAATTCCTTTTGTCCATTTGTAAGAAATTCATTGATTTTTTCAAATTGATTGCCGACAAAAATAGATTTGACAGTCATACTATTTTGGGTTAGTGTACCTGTTTTGTCTGTACAGATAACTTCGCAAGCGCCTAATGTTTCGACGGCGTGCAAATGTTTTACAATTGCATTCTTTTTACTCATTCTTGTTACGCCGACAGCCATTATTATTGTAACGACTGCGGGCAAACTTTCTGGGATAGCCCCAACTGCTATAGCAACCGCCGTCATAAATGCGTTAATAAATGTTTGATTTGTCAAAAACAAACTTAGAAAGAAAATTAAACTTGAAATTGCGAGTACTACGACAGTTATAACTTTCCCTAATTGCGCTAGGTTTTTTTGTAAAATTGTTTGCTCTTCACTTGTTGCTTTAAGCAATTTAGCGATTTTCCCAATTTCACTATTTGCTCCCGTTGCCACAACAATTCCTGCTCCACGCCCTAACACAACAATACTACTTGAATGTACCATATTAAAGCGGTCGCCAAGTGGGACTTTGGTGGATGCGCATTCCCCCACTTTTTTTTCGACAGCATTCGATTCGCCAGTTAATGATGCTTCATTTGTTTTTAAATTGACAGCTTCAATTAGGTATATATCCGCAGGAATTATATCCCCCGCTTCAAAAACCACTTTGTCCCCGATGACGATTTCTTCGACTGGGATAGTTAATTGCTTGCCATCACGTATAACTTTTGCAGTTTTTTGAGACAGTTTTTTTAGATTTTCGAGTGCGTCCTCTGCTTTTTGTTCCTGAATATAGCCAATAACCGCATTAAATATAACTATGCCTACAATAACAATTGAATCAACATAATCTTTAGAATTTTCAACCACGCTTATTATGGCTGATACAATGCTTGCAATAATTAAAACAACAATCATTGGGTCTTTGAACTGTGCAAAAAATTTCGAAAAGGTTGATTTTTTTTTACTTTGTGGCAACGCATTTGCGCCATTTTGTGTGAGCCTATCTTGTGCCACTATGCTTGAAAGCCCATTCTCATTTGTTTGAAACTCTGAATATATTCGCAATTTACTATATGCGTAATAATTTTTTAACATTGTTGCTCCTTTAAAAAATAATGTAATAAATTATGTTAAATGACTATGAATGTTATATATGCAAGAATTAATAAATAAATTGCAAACCACTTATATTGTACTTTCTCGACAATTTTAAGCATTAATTTTATTCCCAATATCGCGCATATAAACGCAGTAATGCCCCCAATACCCAATTCAATTGCATTGATATCTGTAATCAATAATTGGAATTTACACTTAACAAGTTCATATATAACTGATGCTAAAATAATCGGTACACTCATTAAAAAAGAAAAGTCTAACGCATCTTTTTTCTCGACTCCCATAACAATCCCAGCACAAAGTGTTGTTCCGCTACGCGAAACCCCTGGCAAAATGGCAAGTCCTTGAAATACCCCTAGCAATATTGCTTGTCTATCCCCAATCTTTGTATAAGGATACTTCTCTTTCTCATATTTTCGAGAAATCCATTCGGTTGAAAACAAAAATATTGCAGACAAAATAAATCCCCACGAAAGAAATCGTCCATTAAATGTACTCTCAAAAAAATCTGGGAAAATCAAAACAATTGCGCAAGTTATTGCTGTGGCTATAGCTAAATGTGCAGTTATTGGTTGAAATGGATGCTTAACAATATTCCACAACTTTTTGCGATAAAATATCACAACTGCAATGAGCGTTGCAAAGTGTAAAACCACATTCAAAAATACTTTGTTCTCACTTACTCCAAATATATTTTCTAGTAAAACCAAGTGTCCACTGCTTGATATTGGCAAAAATTCTGTCAGTCCCTGAACTATCCCCAAAATTATAATAACAAAAAGTTCCACACCCACCTTCCGTTTGTTTTAGTTTATTCTTTTTTCTTGTTTATTATGCGCTAAATAACTTACAAGAATAAAAAACAACGCTTTTTTGTAATAATTTGAAAATTTTTAAAAACAAATATTATCAACCTTTCAATTTCACTTGCCATTTTAAAAAAATTAAGTTATAATAAAATAAGTAAAGGAGATATGATGAAATTAGGCGTTGTTGGACTCCCCAACGTTGGAAAAAGTACATTATTCAATGCAATTACCAAAGCGGGCGCGATGAGTGCAAATTATCCGTTTTGTACGATAGAACCAAATGTAGGTATTGTTCCTGTCCCAGATGCACGACTCGACCAACTTGAGAAATTATATAATTCTAAGCGCAAAGTTTATGCAAACATTGAATTCGTTGATATTGCAGGACTTGTCAAAGGGGCGAGTCTTGGAGAGGGACTTGGGAATAAATTTCTTAGTCACATTCGCGAAGTTGATGCAATTGTTCATTGCGTTAGATGCTTTGACGACACAAATATTATTCACGTTGAGGGCAAAGTTGACCCGCAAAATGATATTGAAATTATTAATCTTGAACTCATTCTTGCAGACATTGAAAGTGTTGACAAACGCCTTGAAAGAGTCGCAAAGGCAGTCAAGGCGGGCGACAAAGATGCAAAGGAAGAGTTCGAAATTTTAAATATCATTAAAGATACATTGTCAAAAAATCTCCCAGCACGTTTGGCTCCACTTAATGACGAGCAAAAGAAAATTGCACAAGGTTTCTTTCTACTAACTACAAAGCCTGTCATTTACTGCGCAAATGTCAGTGAGGACGATTTGAATTCGCCAGACAATGCATATGTGCAAAAAGTTAAATCTATTGCAAAAAATGAAAACGCTGAAGTTATAACAATTTGCGCAAAGATTGAGGAAGATTTATCTACACTCAATGACGATGAGAAGAATGAATTAATGCGCGAACTTGGGATTGAACAGAGCGGACTTGACAAACTTATCACAGCTTGTTATCATTTGCTTGGCTTGATGTCATTCTTAACCGCTGGCGAAGACGAAGTTCGTGCGTGGACAATTCCAATCGGTTACAAAGCCCCACAAGCTGCGGGAAAAATACACACCGATTTTGAAAAAGGATTTATCAAAGCTGAAGTCGTCAATTATAAAGACCTTCTGGAGCTCGGGGGATTTAATCAAGCAAAAGAAAAAGGAAAAGTCAGACTTGAGGGCAAAGACTACGTTGTTCAAGACGGCGATGTTATGCTTTTTAAGTTTAATGTTTAGGAGTACAATTATGAACACAAATGAAAAAGTTATTAATGTTTTAAATAATGGTTTTGATAAAATATCAAATAGCGTCAACGTTGATTACAAGCAAAGCGCTTTAATGAAGAACACAAAACATATTGAGCTTATAGAGCGCTATGCAAGAGTGCTTTCGAATCATTTTATTAGTAAATTCGCTAATATTTGCACCGCTGTTTCAAATGTGAATATAATTGACGAAGAACAAAGAGCTACAGTTATGAATGCTATTGAGAGAAAAGTAGCCCAGATTGTCGATGACTTCCCTAAAAAATATGAAATGACGTTAAAGCAGGTCAAAAAATATTTTGGTCACTCCTACTCATTTGATTGTCTTAGCAATGTAACTGCCGAATGTTTTATAGATGACTTTAATAGTGAACGCAAAAACATTATTGATTGGGCAGAAAGCATTCAATTCGAATATAATGACAATGCAAAATCAACAAATACTGAAACTGAAAAGGTAACCGCCTAATAAGAACGCTTAGCGAATACGCTAAGCGTTCTTTATATAAATAACTTTAAAATTATTTACACAATTACAAATCGAACGTAATCGCCAAATAGTATGGCACTTCTCATTCATCTACTTTAACTTAAAATTTGCACCAGATAGAATTTGCCAAAAAGTTTTATGCTTTGAATTTATTTTCACAATCGCGCAAAAATTCTACAAAATTGTCAATATCAGTAAACCTTTTGTACACGGAAGCAAAGCGAATGTATGCGACTTCATCGAGTTTCTTCAGTTCATTCATAACGATTTCCCCAATTTGACTTGATTTTATTTCTTGAGATGGATAATTTATCACATATTGCTCAACTTTGTTAACAATTTTCTCCATTGAATCAGATGATACGGGGCGCTTTTCACAGGCTTTGATAAGACCCTTTATAATTTTTTCGCGTGAAAATTCTTGTCTGGAATTGTCTGATTTAATCACAAGCAAAGGAGATGTCTCAATCGTCTCATAGGTTGTAAACCTTTTCCCACAATGATTGCACTCACGTCTTCTGCGTATCGCATTGATTTCTTCAGTGTTTCTCGAATCTAAAACTTTGCTATCCTCACATCCACAAAATACACATTTCATAAATTTTTATCCTTTATTTAATATTTTTAAGATTAATTCCTAACTTTTGGTAGTCTAAAATTATTTTTGATGATTATTAAAAATCAAAATCGTCATATGATGATGGATATTGTTGCAAAACTGCTTTATTGCGCGCTTCAATATCATAGAAAATTTTGGCTTCATCAAGTGTGCGCGCTGGCGCATATTCACTTGGAATGCTTTTCATTTGATATATCTTCGGCATAGCATATGCAGGTGTAAACACCGCCTTAACGGGGTTTTCGTGATACATTTTCACGATGCAAGTGTTTTTTGGCAACAACTCAAGTTCCTCAGGATAAATGAGTGGGCGTGATGTTTCACTCGTTGACGTCGACTCTGACTTGTTGTCTTTTTCTCCCTTGGTCTTAGAGGTCGTCTTGACGGTAACATTCCCGCACATCTTACTAAATTCATCTTTCGTGCGCTGGTCGGTTGTCCCAATAAATACTTGAATATTGCAGTTGGTGCGAACAATATCGGCTACTTTGTCCCCATAAATATTGTTAAGTTGCGTATAACTTTGGACAACCAAAACCATAAATATCCCACGCGAACGTCCGACAGTAATGATTTTGTCAAGTAGATTAATTTTCGGCAAGTTACCAAATTCATCCATAATAAAGTAAGTATTGCGATTAAGTTGTCGTTCTTTAGCAACATTTTTGTTTGCAAGCTCAATCAAAATTTTATAAAGCTGAACAATACACAATGTTGCAATCCCGTGACGTGTTTGTTTTTCATCTGGAATTATAATAAAGAACGCCGTCGGTTGATCATCAAATCTTTCAAATTCCATTTCATCGGCACTTGTTGCGTAACAAATACCATTATCAGACAATAACCCCAATTTAGTCGAAAGTACAGACACGTATGAACGCGCGGTGTTAGGAGCGGCACCGACAACCGTGTTGGCTAGTTGTGGAACTTCTGAAAATTTATCACGTCCTTGGCAAAGATACTTTTTTAATGTTTTGAACTGGTCATCAGGGTCAAGATCACGGTAAAATGCGATTTTACCAAAATTGTAGAGCGTAAATTTATCTCGCGTCATATTGCACTTTGGATCAGCGGTATCCTCAAGCATTGCATACAAAACCGCTTGCGCAAAGCCCTGTGCACCCATTTCCCAAGATGGGTCATTTTGATTCTCAACTGGAACAAGAGTCATCGCAATATCTTTCAAATCTTCTTGAGCATCTGAAATCAAAACTTTTTTAAAAGACATAACGTCGTTCATAAGTGATTGTTTTTCAGCATAAGCTGTGCCGTTGAACTCATACCATTCGTCGCCATAAGAATCACGATCACCTGTAGAAAGCATTAACTTGCAATCTTTATCCATAGGTTGTTTGTGCACAACAATTTCACTATCTATGTGCATCGCACGCTGATATATGTCATACGCGCGCCCCATTGGATTCCAGCGCGTTGATGAGAATACATCACGCAAGTTCAAAACCTTGACATTATATCCTTTCTGCTTCAATTTATAAGCGTGGTGTGCATAAAGTTCGCCTTTGGGATCAGTAATTACCATAGACGGACGAGTTTTTGTCTCCGACAAAATCTGTATAAAAGGATCAACATACATTGTTGTTTTACCCGAACCCGTCGTACCAATGACCATTGTGTGAATTGGTTTTCTCAAATTCACGTCAATTGTGCTTCCTTTTGCTTCCGCACGCACCAAAATACCATCTTTGACAGATTTAAGGTCCCCCCACTTTGCAAATGTTGTAATTTTGTTAAGTTCTTTTACAGTCAAAAATTTTGAATCGAAAAATTGCTTCTGCTTGCCATCTTTTTCACTTGTTTTTCCCGTAAAGAATTTGGCTCCTTTCATTGAATCGTCAAGCAAATAGCAAATAAATATCAAAATCAACACCCCAAATATCGCAAGAGTCATTGTGTCTGTTATAACTTCCTTTGAAAAACTTACTTCTTGCTTTGAAATTAAGCCCCCAGCAATAATTGCGACAAAGAACGCGCCAACAATTACCCCCAAAAGCTTTAGAATTACTTTACCAAAATTAGACATATTTTCTCCTTTTACAAATTATTAAACCTAAAGTAAAGTTTTATTAATGATTATATCACACAAATGAGAAAATTCAAAATGTTTTGTCGCAATAAAGCAAACATCTTGCTAGGATACTAATTGAGTTAACTTCCAAAGCAAATTCCACAATGAACCTTAAAAATTAACATAGTAAATTATGTAAAACTTTTAAAAAAATATTATAAAAAATAGTTGACAAAAAAAAATTAATGTGATAATATATGAAAGTCGCAAGATGGGGGTGTAGCTCAGCTGGCTAGAGCACCTGCCCTGCAAGCAGGGGGTCATCGGTTCGAATCCGATCATCTCCACCACATACCCTTGCGACTTTTGTATAGAGATGTAGCTCAGCTGGTTAGAGCACCACCCTGATAAGGTGGGGGTCGATGGTTCAAGTCCATTCATCTCTACCAATTGAGATGAGTGGACGAACTATTGCCTCACCGCCACGAGCTGTGCGAGTATAAACTTTTATGTCGATGGTTCAAGTCCATTCATCTCTACCAATTGAGATGAGTGGACGAACTATT
>CAZAYL010000012.1:17320-29361 GCA_964489405.1 uncultured Lachnospiraceae bacterium
GCCCCACCGCCACGAGCTGTGCGAGTATAAACTCCTATGTCGATGGTTCAAGTCCATTCATCTCTACCATAGTACACAATGTAACATCGGGTTGGGCGTTGCTCAACCTTGTTTAGTAAATGGAAGGGTGTCAGAGTGGTCTAATGTGCGATCTTGGAAAGGTCGTGTTGTGAAAGCAACCGGAGGTCCGAATCCTCTCCCTTCCGCCATTTATATAAACTACAATATATAGTATATGATAATTTTTTAGGCACAAAAAAAATAAAATAGGTATTAGTTTTGATATTCTAGTACTTATTTTTTTTGAGTTCAATTTTTAAAAAAGATTTGAACTTTCTTTCATTATAAAACCACTAGAAATCTAGTGGTTCATTCTTAATTATAAATATTTTTACGTTTTCTAGTTCCGAAATTATTTCAAGGTTTTTATTTTAAAACAACTTTCAAAAAGTTCTTTTTGCCACGTTTTAACAAAATTGAGCCGTCAATAAAATCACTTTGCGTTACGCATTTGTCAATACCATTAATTTTCTCTCCATTCAAACTAACTGCACCCTGTTCGACCATTCGTCGTGCTTCAGACTTGCTCGCAAAAAAGCCAATTTGCGCCATAAGGTCGATAAGTTTCATCCCGTCATTAAACGCTGTTTTCTCAAATTCGACTGACGGGGCATCATCAAAATTGTCCTTTTGGAACATTTCTGTTGCCATTTTTAATGCCTCATTTGCGTCGTTCTCGCCGTGAATGAATTTTGTAATTTCGTATGCCATTTTTTGTTTTGCAACGCGGATGTCTCCTTTCATAAGTTCTGCAATTTCGTCGAGTGGAACATTTGTCAAGAGTTTCAAAAGTTTTTCAGTATCTTCGTCTTTAACATTGTAGAAATATTGATAAAATTCAAATGGTGACATTTTTTCTTTTAAAACCCATACTGCGCCACTTTCTGTCTTGCCCATTTTCTTGCCTTCGCTGTTTGTTAAAAGAGGAATAGTCATTGCTTGGAATGCCTCCTCATCTTTGCCTTCAAGGTTGTTGAGTTTGCGTCCATAATCAGCCCCCGCTAAGATATTCGCCCACTGGTCACTGCCACCAATTTGCAAAACACATCCATATTCGCGATTGAGATGCACAAAATCATATGCCTGCATAAGTTGATATCCCATTTCAAAGAATGTAAGTCCGCCCTCATTCATTCTTGTTTTGCAAGCATCGCTCGCGAGCATTTTGCTGACGTTAAAATGCACGCCAACGTCACGCATAAAATCGATATAGTTAATGTTTTGGAACCAATCGTGATTGTTCACAATAATTGCGGGGTTATCGCCGTCGAGTTTGATGAATTTTCCAATAATCTTTTTCACGCTTTCAAGGTTCTTATTGATGAACTCTTGTGTAACCATTTTGCGCATATCTCTTTTACCTGTAGGGTCGCCAATCATTGCGGTCGCACCACCAATCAAGACGATAATCTTATGCCCAGCATCCTGCATTTTGCGCAAGACAATAAGTGGAAAACAATGCCCAATGTGCAAGCTGTCCGCAGTTGGATCAATTCCCATATAAATCGTGCGTGGCTCGCCGTCCAAAATTTCCTTAACCTTTTGTTCGTTTGTCATTTGGTAAATATAACCACGTGATTTTAAATCTTCAAATAATCTTTGCATTCTTATCTCCTTTGTTTATCTTTTGTTTTCAATTTCAATGCTTATTGAATATTTTTACATTATATTTTTAATTTTCATTTTTAATGTTTTTTTATATTTTTTCAATTAATTTAACTAATAAATTTCTAAAAGTGTCTTTTACTATCAATGAATTTTCCAAAACTTCGGTATGCGTAGGTTCTACCATTGTCATACCCGCACACATATTAGAAACATTTGAAATTGCTAAGACTTTCATCCCAGCGTGCAACCCAGCAATTGCTTCAACTGCTGTACTCATTCCGCAAGTGTCCCCACCCATTATGCGATACGAACGAATTTCTGCGGGCGTTTCATACGATGGCCCCATTGTTTGAACAAAAACGCCATCATATAGCGAAACACCTAACTCCGTCGCGATTTTTTTTGCAAGAGCGCGCAAATCTTTGTCATATAAATTATTAAGAGAAATAAAACGTTTGCCAATATAATTATATTGCGAACCAATAAGTGGGTTATGCCCTGTACAATTGATATGGTCACGAATACAAACAAACGAATTAATTGGTATTTGTTCATTCATTGAACCAACTGCATTTGTCAAAATAAGCGTCTTAATTCCAAGCCCCGCCATAACGTATTCTGGAAAAACCACTTCACTCATAAGATATCCCTCATAAAAATGCACGCGCCCTTGCATAACACAAATATTTTTGCCCCCAATTTGACCAAACACAAACTGCCCTTTGTGTCCCACTACTGTCGAACACGGAAAGTTTGGTATTTCTCCATATGGAATAATCACTTTGTTTTCAACATTTTCAGCAAAATCTCCTAGCCCTGACCCAAGAACTATCGAAATTTCTGGCGTAAAATTAATTTTAGATTTTATATATTCTATAGCCTGATTTACTTTTCCTTGCATTTTGTTCACCTCTCAATATTTTTACCTGTCAACATTTTGTATATGCTATCACCAACAAAACTAAATCCGTCTACAACCCCAAGATTTTTGTTTTTCTCTACGCCATTGCCATACATCAAAATTGGTGTGTACTCGCGTGAGTGGTCTGTTGACAATGTTGTTGGGTCATTGCCGTGATCCCCAGTAATAATAAGCATATCTTTCTCGGTCATTTTGTTGAAAATTTTTGGCAAAAACGCATCAACACGTTCAAGCGCACCAATATAGCCAAGTTCGTCATTTCTATGCCCATAGAGCATATCAGTATCAATCAAGTTGACAAACACAAGCCCGTCAAATTTCTCGTCCATAATCTCAAGAGTTTTATTCAAACTTTCTTCATTACAAGTTGTTTTGTATGTTTCTTGAATGCCCTTATAGTTGAAAATTTCAGCGATTTTGCCAACTCCCACTGTTCTAAACCCCGCTTCAATAATTTTATCAAGTGTAGATTTAATCGGCGGATCAATTGCAAAGTCCTTGCGTTCCTTTGTGCGATAAAACTTTCCATTTTCGTCAGTATCAAATGGACGCGCGATTATTCTTTGGATGTCAAATTCGCGGTTCATTCGCTCGCGAATTTTTTTGCAAAGAGCATAAAGCTCATCGATTGAAAAAACGCTCTTATGCGTCGCGATTTGCAAAACACTATCTGCCGAACTATACAAAATAGGGTATTTTGTTGCAATATGCTCCGCCCCAAGTTCTTGAATGATTTGCGTTCCAGATGCTCCGTGATTACAAAGGGTGTGTCCTATTTCTTTTTGAACCGCTTTGACAACGTCGGCGTCAATTGCGTGCGGAAATGCTTGAAATTTGCGGTGTGTTTCAATTCCCATCATTTCCCAATGTCCTGTCAAAGTGTCCTTATTTATTGACTTCTCACGCATTTTGCCATAACTTCCAATAATGTAAGAATATTTATCAAGATTAAGTCCATCAATATTATCCAGCCCCAAACACCTAAAATTAGGGAGTGAAAAATCGTGTTTTTTCTTTAAATTTCCATAAGTATTAGAGCCACAATCACCATATTTTCCCGCGTCGTCCATTTCGCCAACACCAAAACCATCTAACACAAGTATTATTCCTTTCATTTTTCATCTCCTATTTTATTTTTAACATTAATACATTTTTTAACATTCTTATGCAAATACTTATTTGTTAAATTTATGCTTTATTGTTATTTCATTTAATATTTTTGTAAAATTTACGTTTGCAAAATATTGTACCACACTCATATCATCTTTGTCAAAGAAATAAACTATTTTACGCAAAATTAATTGCAAATTTTATCTCCTTTGGGAAAATGTAATTTTTGAGATAAAAAATCTTCATTTCTATTACTTTTCCAACAAAAAAAACGCATACTTTTTATAAATAATCACAAAGATAACTCCCCCAAAAAACATTATTCATTACTTTATTTAGTTTACGATAATAAATCATAACTTAAAAATAGTCAACCGCATAAAGTTGACTATTTTGTCATTTGTTGTGATTTGCAATTTTTGAAATTCATAACTTACATTCTTTCAATCTTAATTATATAATTTATTTCCTATTTAATTGAAGAAAATCGCAGTCGCAATTTCTTTCACTGTGTTGATATCTTTGACAATCTTTGTTTTGACACTGTCAACAATGCTTTGACTTTGTTTATCTAAAATAAGGTTAATCAAAACGCCTGCATTGTAATTCATTTCGCTCAAAACACGCACTAATTCGAGCGTTGTTGGTAAATCATAATCAACGCATTCATCATTATTAATATTAAATTCTTCCACGACTTCCTTAAATACGTCGTCAAGCATAACTTTGATAAGATTTTGTGCCTCAATAGTGCACTTTTGCGACTTAGCAAGATCGCCATCATTCATTGCAATTTCCCCAGCAAGCAAAATTTTTGCAATATGCCCGCTATTTTCAATTAATTCGCCTAAACATTTAAATTTTTCCATATTTTTCACCTTTCGACATATTCTATCATATCAAAACAAATATGTCAATGAAAATAATATTTTTACTTTTAAGGTTTTTTCAATCAAAAACGCGTTGGCATTTAAACTATTACTTGTCGATTTTAAAAAGTCCCACTGTATAAAACAATTAAAATTATATATATTTTGCCCCTATATTTATACTACAATCGCACTTCCGTTGTACGAATTGTAGTGAAAATCTCTAAGTCGCGCATATAGTCATTTTCTGTTTCGTCAAGGTGTTTTTTGAGTTTTTTAGGATAAAATTGATGCAATTTATCATATACATTCCACACATCAAAATGCTCATTTTTTGCGATTTGTAAAGCATTTTGTATTTCTGTTTTAATTAAATTTTTGATTGCTATTTCAAGCGCTCCTGTATCTTGTGGCACAAAATCAGCATATTTTTCTGAATCATATACACTTTGCGTAGCGCTTAAAATTTTGTAGGACAAATTAATATCAACATCAATGATTGGTTTATTTAAATTGCTAAAACTATAGTTTAATTTCACTTTAGATTTGATAATTTCAACAGCAACCGTTGCATCTACATATATATCATCCGAAATATTATTTAGTTCCAAAACATACCCATCGCAATTGTTCATCAACCAACTAAACCCACGAAATTCCCCCCGCTCAAGTTTCGTTTTGAATTTTCCATCCTTAATAATAACAACATCCCCCTCATTTTTTAATTTTGTTGTTCCCTGCTCACTCGCTTCGCCATTCCCGCTAGAACTATTTGACTTATCGCTATTTACGCCCACATTCTCTGCACTTTCGCTTGTTGCATCCTTTTGCCCACTTTCTTTTTGTAAATTGATGTGTGGAATAACGCACGTACGCGCAGGTGAATAATACCCCGTGGCGATAGTGTGAAGATTTGATTGTTGTCCAAGAACATTCTTATCATTATACTTTACAATATTATTAAGGGAATTAAGACTTGCACTATCCATCTCAGAAGTCGCCTTTAAAAGTTCTTTTGCACTGTCATCTGTGCTAAGCACAATTGAATAATTGCCAAGATATCTATCGCGATAGAAATAATCAAGAACGCGCATAATATCATCTTTGAGTACTGCACTATTTAGAACAATTATATTTGCGTGCGCAACCCCAAGTTTTTTACCAATCTTGAGACACGCATTATCTAACGCTAAATCAACTGTTTTCCCTTTCTCTGAAACAATTTCAACCTTTTCAGAAAAACTTTGATTATATTGTGGAATTAAAATTTGCATCGAAATTTCATACCCACTATCAACTTTATCAACGCCAAAGCCCAAAACAATTGCTTTCTCTGTGCTTTGGTGTTGCATTCCTAGACTTGTCGGCAATAACAACAAAACAGAAATTGTAACAATCCAAATGAATACCTTTCTAATGACTTTTCTTTCCATATTTTTTTCCTCTATTAATGAAGTGCGCGCCAATAATAAAAAATGCAATTATCAATAATACACAAGAAGTATAACTCAGCGGACTTTGCACTAAATTAAGTAAATTGACAATTTGAAATTTTAGCAAAAATAATACAATACCTAAAATTGCAATAAAAATTAGACTTGAAATGTATTTTTGTCTTATTTTGAAAATTTTGTTCAAACTTTCTTCTGCGCAATATGAAAAAATAACTGTTTGAATTATTGAGGCAAAAGTCCAAACAACAACTACAAGCCAATCTATTTTGCCCACAGTCGCAATACGTGAACTTTGCTGTGAAATATCACTAATTGCATAGTGGCGCATACCCGCCGTGTATGGAAATGCGCAGTGGAAAATTATGATAAAAAATAAAATTGTAAATACAGTTATCCCAACCACAATCGCAATCTTCTTAATGAAGTTCTTGCGAAAATCGATTTTACCAAAAAAGAATAAATACACAAAATAATCTCCAAACCACAATGAATTTTTGAACAATGCTTCTTGTGCGGATCGTGTGCCATTTTCAAAAATAGGTAACATATAAGAAAAGTCAATGCTAGGCACTGCAACTATGAGAATGAGCGCTATGCCGATAAAAACAAAAATCCACAACATTTCCGCACTTCGCCCAATTGTTCTCAACCCCACACTTGTCATATAAAAAATAAGTAGTGCAAGGGGAAAAAAGTACAAAATAGGCGATATCTCATCATATAGCGTGCCAAGAAAAAATGTATATGTTTCAATTATGTTAATGCAAAGTTTGCACGTAAAAAAAACAAATAATACCGCAAAAATAATGTTAGTTGCCACAATGCCAATGTTTTTTTGTAAAAGTTGGTGCAATGTGATATCTTTGTTTAAATATGAAATTTGCACAAGTATCATAAACAGCAAAAATTCAGCAATGAGAAATAGCATCATCACATAAATTGAATCCTGCCCTGCGCTTGCTGTCAAATTACTCGGCAAGATGAAAAATTTTGTCGCACAAACCGCAATTGCAATCAAAATAATGGCTTGTCTACCGGTTAATTCCTTTGTCATAATTCACCTAATCTGTCTTCATTTTTTTGTGGAATACTCTTTGGACGCGTCTTCATATCCGCTAGATTTATGCGCTTGAAAGCGTCCTTTTTATCTTCAGGAATATTAGGCGCAAAAGGTGCAAGGTAAGGCGTATTGTAAGAATCAAAATTGCATAAGTACCCGACCAAAAATATTCCGAACACAACCATTCCATACAACCCCAGTGTTCCGCCAACAAGCGTAAATATAAGTCGCAATACAGAAAGTTGTGCTTGTTCGTCAGGCACTGTGTAAAGCAAAACCCCCGTCAACGCAACTATCATCACTGCTGGTGGACTGACAAGCCCCGCATTGACTGCCGTTTCTCCTAAAATAAGCGCCCCAACTATACTCAACGCAAGTCCCAAATAGCGTGGCATTCGAAGACTAGCTTCAGTCAACCCCTCAAATAACACAATGATAAACAAAACTTCCATCAAAGGTGTAAAAGGTATTCCCTGCGATGAATTCGCAATTGTTACCAAAAATTTCAATGGTACTACCTTGTAATGATAAACTTGCAATGCGACGTAAAACCCCGGCAAAAAAATTGAAATTAGCACTCCAATAGTGCGAAGATATCGCAAGAATGTAACGCGAGGCGAACGCGTAAAGTAATAATCATTGCTACTCTGAATATCTTCAATCAATAAAAATGGAACAGTCAAACACATCGGCGTGCCGTCAACGATAACTGCGACGCGTCCCTCCAAAATTTTGGCAACGGCAACATCGGGCTTTTCGGTCGACCCAACTTGCTTAAAAAGCGAATAGTCGCGCTCTTCTAATGCTTTCTGCACATAATAAGCGTCAATTATTCCGTCAATGTCAATCTTCTTTATATTTTTTTCCACTTGCTGGACAATTTCATCACTTGCGATACTCTTGATATACACTATGGCGACTTGCGTTTGGCTATATTCTCCCACAGGCATTTGCTTGACAACCAAGTCTTTAGTCTTTAATCTTTTGCGCAAAAGCATTATGTTCGTTGCAATGCTTTCATTAAAACCCTCACGTGGACCCTTTAATACAGCGCTTGTTGGGGGTTCTTCAATTCCGCGCGATTGAAATTTTTTCACATCGACAAGTATAATTTTGGTGCTATCTTCAAAATATATGGCTAGATATCCATTTAGTATTTTCTCTAAAATTTGCGACTCTTGATTTAATACTTCACATTGTCCAACAATGATAGACTTGTCAATTGCATAATCGACTAAATTGTCCACACCCACACTATCTATTTGTGGATGTCTGCTTTGCATCAATTGAAAAAGTATCTCTCTATCCACACGATTTATATCAACTATGGTATCAAAATAGAATACTATAGTGTTAATTTTGTCAAAACTCATAAATTTACGTGTTTTAAAATCGGTTGATCCATAAAATAATTTTTTTATGTAATTTTCAAAGTCAATAATTTTATATTTTTCCACTTTTCCACACCACTTTTTCTTTTATTTCCTTATTGTGTGGAAAATTCGCAAAACAATACATTTTATATTAAATGCAAATTTTTTAACTTTTTTTATAAAAGATATGGACAAAAAAGTTTTTTTATGCTACAATATGTCAATCAATAAATGATTTAATATTGTTTTTTGAGGAGTTAATAATTATGACAAATTTAAAAAATATAAAACAACCCCACATTCTTGATGAAGTGAAATATTTTGCCGTGCTCGGCTATTCAATTGAAGATATCGATTTCAACGGCGAGACAATAACAATGGTTCGTGCAATTAAGAAGCTAAATCATCCGCTTGCACTTGTAAAATTCAAAAATGGTCTTCACGTTGTTTGTCTTGACATCAATCATCCGTTAAGCAAAGTTTCAGCAACTAGCACTAGCATCCCCGCTGAGCGTTTAATTAATTGCGAAACATATGAAGAATATATTAAGAAGAACGCTTCACAAGAAGCACAAGAGCAATATCAAAATATGAAATTGCAACTTATGAAAATTGACGAACGCAAGTTCGATGAAAGAAGCGCACTTTTGTATGAACACTTCAAGAGTGTCAGCAACACTTTTCGAAAAAGTTTGCAACAACATCTCGAGACAGTCCGCAATGTGCTTGTCAATGCAGAACTTTGCGACGAAGATTATTTGGCAGATGAAATCAATGGCTTGAGCAAGAGAATGTCTCACGTCAAGACACTTGATGAAAAGACAAAATAATTTGATGCTTAACTATAAAAAATAGACAACATACTCTAATGTGTATTTTGTCTATTTTTTTAGTCGTATAATATATGTTAATTTGTTAGCTATTTTATTTATTTTTCAATATTCACCCAAAATTATAGGTGAACCAATTGTTATAAAATCTTTGTTGCGCACAACTTGAATATTTACAAAACTATCATCGACGCGAACGACATTCCTAAATTTGTTAGAATACGCAAAGTAAGATGATATTGAGCCAATGCTCTCACTTTTGACAATTTCAGCGTCCACACTGCGCAAAAATTCGTCAATCTCCTTATCCCCACCGCTAAAAGTAAAACTTATGCCAGTGATTGTGTCAAGTGTTTTTGCGACGTCAACCGCGACCCCGCCTTTGCACTTAACAATTGCCCCACTACCAACATCAATTTGAGTACAAAAGCGCGGAATTTCCTTATTTTTACTTAACACATAAAAAGAAACATCACTATCGGCGCGCACATATGAAATAAATGAATAATTATAATTTGGCGCAACCATAATCAAACAAGCCATCAATGCTACCATAAGTATACAAGTTTTGTGCTTAATGCTAATTTCCATACCAAAAGTATTGACGCTAAAATTCCTTTTCATACAATGATTTGCGCTCCACTTACACACTTTCTACAACTAAAGTCAATAAACTTGATGCTAGTTGCACAACTAAACTTTGCACAACAAAAAACAGCACAGCTATTAATAGTCGTGCTGTTTTTGAAGTTTAATTTCTCGCATTTCGCTTAACCGCAAACTCTATTCTAGATAATGACGTAGTTATTTATCAATGTTCCGCCCGTCGTGTTTATGGTTATAGTTCCGCTTTCGCCAGATGTCGTGAATGTATAAGCGCAATTCACTAGCGTAGCGTTACTAACACCAGTACCACTAACAGTTAAATTCCAAGTATATGGTTTGCAAATCAACAATTTATATTCCTTGCCCCTTGACAATTCTGCCGTGCTTTCTTGCGTCATTTGTTTGCCGTCAAAGTAAAAGGTGCTAAGCTCAGTGTATCCGCCTTTGCCGTCATCGCACAATAGATACAAAATCATATTCGCTTTCGCCGTCGCATAATTTCCGAAATTAACGTTAAAAGTTAAATCAATCACAGTTTTTTCCCATACCGCGTAAGCTGTACAATCTTTATCTGTCGTAACCAACAATCCAACGTTGCGGTACACTCCCAACAATTGCCACTTAACAAACGCATATTTATCTCTTGTAAAACTGCATTCCTTAAGTTTCATTTCCGCTTTCGTAGTATAACCCGACGTCGTGCCGTCCGCAGTCTTGTATGTAATTCCGCCATCGCTAAAAGTTCTATCTGTTCCGTCGTTCGCGTCGTATGTCAACGTAACGTTCTTTTTGCATATCGCATAGTAAATACTCCCGTTATTAGTCTCGGTCAGTGTAACCGAAGCGGAACTGGAAAGTGCTCTCGTCGTTGATGTTGTAGTTGTTCCCCAACCCACCTCGGTATATCCCGTAGGTACAGTGATGGCTGGCGCCGTCCCAGTCTTGCTTGTCTCATTATTGTATAATTTCGACGATACCAACGTCGCGGTATCGTCATAAATTTGATAAAATGTCAGAGCTACAGTGCATTCATAAACAGCGTATAACGTGGTACTTTCGTTTACAGCATCAATGCCCGTAATAGTATCCGTAGAATTTGCTGTCAAACTCCAACCCACAAAACTCCAACCTGATTTGCTACAAGTAGCTGTCTGCCCACTTAGCGCAAATGAACCACCTTCATCAACTGTTACGGTCGTTGCGGTCGTCGACCCACCCAAACTATTCGTAACTCCATTCGTCGTCGCATCAAAATTGACCGAACACGTCAAATTGTTATAAAAAGCTTGCAAAACCGGATATCCATCATTTTCTCCTTCAACAAATGTCCAAACCGTGTCAAAGTCCCAGCCCGTAAATGTTGTTCGAGTCTTTAATTCATCAGCCGACTTGAGCGTGCAGCCCGTCCCATCACGTTCTTGCGAATTCAGCCCGTAACAATTGCTAATCTCACCGTTAGCGTATCCATACGATATATGTTGGTATATGCCTTTCAAACTTCCCGCATTATAGCAATTTTTCACCACCGCGACACATCCGGTACATCCTATGATACCACCCACGCGCCCTTCACATCCTTCACCCGTACCCGTACTCCCAACGTCTAACTCGCCCGAATTGTACGAATTTTCAATTTTTGGCCCTTCGCCTCCTTCACCCCAACCTACTATACCCCCAACACATGATGTCGTAGTTGTCGTTCGGTCTTCAGCGATTATAGACCCTTCATTAGCTACATTTTTAAGCACAGCACCGAACGATCCTCCCAGTATCCCACCTACTCTATTACCTGTCGGATTGAAAGTAATGTTTGCTTTGTTTTTGCAGTTTCTAATCGTCTCAGTCCACGTTTTACATATCTTTGCTTGATATGAAAGCGCTTTAGCACCCGTAAGCCCACCGTAGTCCGCTACTGCACCACAAAAAGGGCTAGATTCTTTAACATGTATTTCTCCCGCAACTATTAAGTTTTCCACCAATCCCGCCATCACCATTCCAAACAGGCCACAAGTTGTTTTATTCATAGTTACCGTGTTGAAATTACCATTGTAGTAACCCATAAAATATTTCCGCTCACTTTGGTTTCCAATCCCAGCCCAAGTTGAATCTAATGTTATGTTTGCAGTTTGTTTGAAATATTCACCAGTGT
>CAZAYL010000013.1:0-27203 GCA_964489405.1 uncultured Lachnospiraceae bacterium
CGCCACGCGCCAGCACGGGGAAACCCCCGTCGCTAAAGGTGGCTACCGCTGTCAATGAGTATGGGTACGCCATAATGAAGCGGGTTGCCCTTCCGGGAGATTGCTACGTTGTCAAGGTATGGGCGTGTCCATATAAGCAGACGTACCTAATGTATTACATAGTGCGATAAGCAAACTTTGTGGCACAATACTCCATTGACTGCCTCGCAATGACGATGGGCGTGAGTGGCTTACCACAAAAATAAGGATTTTATTTTAATAAAAACAGCTTTTAAAAAAGCAAGTACAAGTACTCTCTTTGGGTCATTCAGAGCGAAAATCAAACCCGCATTGTAGGGTTTGATGAAGCGTAGGAATCTCGCGAACCGCGTGCCACGTGTGCGGTATCGCGCCCACAAGCCTGCCACGCGCCAGCAATATAAAAAAAGTATGCTTTTATACCCCCAATATTTTATTATACAATTATTTATTGAAAGACAAAAAAACTTTGCGTTTTTTGTTTTTTTTATATAATTTTTGTGTTATAATTATATAAGGTACGCAGTATGGAGATTGGTAATAATAATCAAAAATTAGCAAATGGGCGTTCAATTGAGAAACAAATACTAGTTGTTTTTTCAAAAACTTTAGCAATCATATTCGTTTTAATTTTTGCGTTTGTGTTTTATGCCAGTATATTTTTTCCACAAAGTATGGCAAAAATTACGAATAGTTTGGGAATGAAAAACGTTAGTTTGTATTATTCCAAAATGCAATATGGTCGCGATAAAAATATAAATTCATTATATATGGTCATTAATAAATCAATTGACTTAAAAAAATATGCAAACATTGAAAAATATTGCGAAAAATTATTTGCTATGCAAAATTATTATGATTTTATTTCATATGTCGAAACGCAAAATATAAATGACGTTCTTTATGATAAAAATTCAAATGTCGATAAAATTAATATAATGATTAGTCTTTCAAATGAGGATATGTATCTAAAAAATAAATATGTCGACACATTGATTCACAAGAATAAAGTCGAGCAAGCGTTTGAATTCGCAAAAAGCGACTTGCAAACACTTGATAGTGTGTTGACTTTGCAGTCGCGTTTACACTGGTGTTATAGCAATTTGTTTTTGCTGAATGACTTGCAATTTTTAGATGAATATCAACGCACTTTGATTGAAAAATATGTAAATAACGCCTATAATTTATATAGTTCAACCGATTTCGACAATTTGAGCGGTGTCGATAGTTTCAATTATGTTGTTTTGGAAAACACGCTAAAGCGCAGTCTTAATGACCTATTGAAATTAAAGGATAAAAACATTGTTTTTGACAATTTGTCCTATGACGAAATAAATGATATGATAAAAGCACTGAATGGAGGTGAAGAGTGATACTAGGGAGCATTGATAAACTAAAAAAAGTTGATTTGCAAACTTTGGAAGAACTAAAAGGCGAAAGGATGAATGAATTTGTAGATTTAGAATTAATTTCAAAAATCGCACTTTTTTGCCAAAAATATAAAGTTGACATAGGCTTTACCTTAAACAAAGATAGGTGTGTGCAAGAAATTTTTGTCGGAAGCGACTATAAGTCTTTACTGCTTGACGACAAAGATAACTCACAAACTCCTCAAGGACGCCTTTTTAATGTAGTTTTTGCTAAAAAAACAAAAATAAACCCCATCGAACAAACGTTTTTGAGACGCAAACGGCTTGAATGTATTTGCAAAATTGCGTATTATGACAAATTTAATGGCGCCGAAATCGCACTGCTTGATATAAATGAAATGAAAACAATGAGCGTTGAATCAGTCGAATTTATCAATAAATATGGCGTTGAGCAAAAGATTGAAGATTGCTTGTCCAATTTTAAAGATTTTCGCAAAAAGGGTTTCGATACTGTAGGGGAACACGACCGTGCAATCATTGTCGGTGTTGGTAGGCGTGGCGAAGATATAGAAAAAGGGCTAAATGAACTTGAGAATCTTGCCAACTCCGCAGGAACTGAAGTAGTCGGAAGATTTTCTCAAACGCGCAAAGTCCCTGACAAAGCATATTATATAGGTGTTGGAAAACTTGACGAAATTCGTGAAGAAATTGCGCAAAAACAAGCAAATGTTGTCATTTTTGATGATGAACTCAGCGGGAATAAAATCAAGAATTTAGAAAACGAGCTTGAGGTAAAAATAACTGACAGAACCAACATAATTCTTGATATTTTTGCAAAGCGCGCTAATAGTAATGAAGGGCGTTTACAAGTCAATTTAGCAAGAATGAAATATAATTTTTCACGCATTCCTGCTTTCCAAAATGCTGAAAATAAAGGACTTGGGATGCGCGGAGCAGGTGAAACAAAAATGGAGCTTAATCGCAGAGTTCTAAAAAATAAGATGTTCGCAATTGAAAATCAAATAAAAGAGATTAAATCACAAAGACAAATTAGGCGTTTGCGCAGGAAAAATAATTCCGAGAAAGTTGTATCCTTGGTTGGTTACACCAACGCTGGTAAAAGTACATTGCTCAACAAAATGACTGACGCACAAGTTTTTGCAGAGGATATGCTCTTTGCAACGCTAGATACAACAACGCGCGAATGTTATCTTGACCCAAATTGCAAGGTTTTGTTGACTGACACAGTCGGTTTTATCGATAAGTTGCCACACGAATTTGTCGATGCATTTTCAGCCACCCTTGAGGAGTCAATTGAAGCAGATTTGATATTGATAGTTGTCGATATTTCCGACCCTGATGTGCAAAGAAAATATGATGTTGTTATTGATACATTGACAAAAATTAAAGCTAATGAGATAAAAAGCATTGTGTTGTTAAATAAAAGTGATGCGAAATCTACATACAAATTAAATACGAATAGGCAGACTATTGAAATTTCAGCAAAAAGTGGAGAGGGTATTCCACAACTTAAGAAAGAAATTAAAAGAATTTTGTTCTAAATTAAAAAAACGAAAAAGTGCATTTTGTGATGTATAATTTTATTGCAATACAAATTATACTACTATGATTGCAAAGAATTATTAAAGTACATATAAAAAGGCGCGAAAGAAAGCAATCCGTAAGGTTATCTTTATTCGCGCCTTTTTTAATGGAACAAACTTATTTTTTTGAAATTAAGCAAAATTGCAAACAATTGAATTATTTACAAAAAGATTTACCTTTGCAAAAGCAACAAATAAACATCAAAAGAATAAGTAAAGTGCAAAGGTCAATTCCGCAGTTAAATATTCCGCAATTGAATAGAACATACAAAACAACTAAGTAGATTAAGACCTTGCAACTTGAAGTTCCCCCAAGATTAAATTTGCAACCACAGCCCCCATTGCCACCAAAGCAGTTATTATTGCTATAGTTGTTATTCCCACAACCGCAGTTGCAGTTTTCTCCAAACATTCCGTTCATTAATTTGTCCTCCTTTGTGCAGATTGTGTTTCTGCTGTAATGAATTATGTATTTTCATTAGTGTTTTTTCCCTACACTGCCATAATATGACTAATAGTTTCATAAAGTTACAAAAATTCCATTAAAATCCCATAAAAAAAATACATAATTACCAAAATTTAGTAAAAAATAAAGAACCATTGCAAGCAATGAGCAATGTGAGAGGCTGATAAATATTGCAAAAATATTGAAATGATAATTTAAAACCATTTATTATGTAAAAAAGTTGTCAAACATTGGCATTTAGTAAAAAAAAATAAATATTTTTGCAATATTAATATGATTTTGATTGACAAAAATCTGAATATAGTGTAAACTATAAAAAGTTGCTAACTTTGTGTTAGATAATTTTAATTAATAGTGAATTTAAGGAGACTAATATGCAAAATCACAAAACAAATTCTATGTTTAAGTTTGTTGTTACTGCAATTTTATCATTAATGCTTTTGTTTAGTTTTGTTTTGCCATCAAGCGTTTTTATGGCAAATATTGCTAAATATGAAAGCGTGAGTTTGAAAGCGGATGCATCAAACGAAATCACAGTTTCTGGACTCAAAAAGTCTTATAAATTGGGCGACACAGTGACCGTTCCAAGCGTGAGTGGAGCTGTTCGCACTGTCAAAGACCCTAGGAATGAAGAAGTTACGCTTGATGGCGACACATTTGTTGCAGATGTAGCGGGCGATTATGTGGTTGTTTATGAGAAAGGCGATACCACAACAGGGGAAATTTTTATAAATGTTAAGGCAACTACGCCATCATTTAACTTCGAAACGAATTCTAAAAACATCATTCCTAACGAGATTTCAACAGGGACGACAGTTACTTTCCCAAATCCTGAAATTTTGGATGATGAGGATGAAAAGATTGATGGCGCAAAAGCTACAATTACAATCAAGAAAGCTGGCGATAGCACCCCAATTACAACTACAAAGTCAGGAGACATTGAGTCGTACAAGTTCGCATCTAGTGGCGTGTATTCGGTAACATATTCATATAAAGCAATAGGGATGAATCAAATCACAAAGCAATATTCAATTGAGGTTACAGATAATTTTGAACAAGATGTTGATTTGACATACACGCTTGACGGAACAATGCCGACAACAATGATTCAAGGCGTTGAGACCGAACTTCCGAGAGTTATTGGTAAAGATAAGAACCAAAACAATGCAACGGTTAATGTCTATACTACAGTAACCGCTGAACATCTTGAAGAGAATGGGGAATATACTCCAGAAGTTGTTAGTGATTTTAAGTTTACTCCTTCAAAATCTGGAACATATAGAATTAAATATACAGTTGAAGATTTTTATGGCAATAAAGTAGAAAATTACTATCAAGCAATTGAAAATGTAAGAGATTCAAAAGCCCCAACTATTAAAATTGTAGAAGATTATGCAGTCGAAACAGATGGGACTTTGAGTGAAGCTACAATTACATCGCTCAAAGACGCGAAAGACATTAGCAGTAAGATTCCATCGATTGTTGCAGTTGGCACAGAAGTTGCTTTGCCTGCAATTTACGCTGTAGACAATGTTGCTGAATACAAAGATTTGACACTTAGACGACTCATCAAAAGTGGTTCTGACCAAATCGCAAATCTTGACGACACATCAGTCGAAGCATACAAAGACAACAAAAAGAATGCAACAGTTAAATACACATTTGACAAAGCAGGAACATATACAATCATTTACAAAGCTTCTGACAAAACTCCAAACACCACATCAGACAGTCTTTATAGTTTTACAATTGTTGTAAAAGATGCCGTAAATGACACAATTGCACCAACAATTACTGTAAAAGATTTTATCAAGGATGAGAACGGAATAACAATTGATGAAGTCAAAGCAGGACAAAAAATTAGAATTGTTAAACCAACGGTTGTTGACTATGCAGATCCATCTGATCCAAGCAACAAAGACGTAGTCGATACACGACCAACACTCAAAGTGTATGCTCAAATCGGAAGTGAAGAACCAAAGGAACTTGAGCTCAGCGAAGATGGAACGTATTATGAATACACGGTTTCTGAAACACCAAGCGCAAGCACAATCCAAATTAAATATGTGGCTGAGGATTGTAATGGCAATCGTGGCAATGGTACAGTGGCTGAGGGGTTAATTAAAACTATCGAAATCGTTGACGCGAATGAAACTGTAATTCCGATAATCACTAACGAGTTTACTGCAGACGCAATGAGCGACTATCTTCAATATAAAGAAATTAGTATTAATAGTGACAGTAAAATTACGGTTACTGATACAGCCGATAGAAATGTTCAACTTGACATCCTTGTAACATACGGTGGACAAAAAGTAGAATTGGATAAATTCAAGACATTGCGTACAAAAGATGGCGCAAGCGGGTCAATATTGACTGTTGAAGAAGCGAAATTTACTCCAAATCGTGCTGGGGAATACGTAATCAACTATATTGCATATGACCACAGCGGGAATTACTCAGTCAAGAGCACAAAAATTACAGTTGCTTCACAAGCAACTCCAATAATAGCAGTTAGCGATTATGAATCAGAAATGCAACTTGGAAGTTTTTATATTCCAAAAGCAAATGTTTATGTTGACGGCAAAATTGATGAGAGCGCAACATTGAAAACTTATGTTGAAGGCGACGTGAATAGAATTGGAACAGTCAAAATCACATACAAAGGGGCAACTTTGGCAGGTAAAGAAGCTGAAGACGTGGTAATTACAATCACAATCAAAGATAACGTTGCTCCAGTGTTAATTGTTGATGGCGAAGTCCCAATGTATGCAAATCTTGAAAAAGATGAAACAGACACAACTAAATACAAAGAAATTAGCGTTCCAGGGTTCTCAGCAACAGATGATGGTTCAAAAGTTGACCCTTCAAAGTATTCAATAACTATTAAAGGTAAAAACGGCGAGGAATTGAAAAAGGTTGAGGGTACTGCAAAAGGGACGTCATTTAGACCAACAGGTGACGGCAAATATACAGTTATCTATTCTGCAACTGACCGCGCTGGAAATACTCAGACTGAATCTTATACAATTGCAGTTGGCGACGTGATTAAACCAACGCTTACGATTGAAGCTGGAAGCGAACCAACTACAAAGGCAACATTAAAAAATGGCAAATACTCATTGAAAGTCGATGCAAGTAAAATCAAAATTGTTGACAAAGAAGAAACATTGTCAAATGACTCATATTTGACTGTGGTCGTTAAAAATGCATCAGGCGAAACAATTGAGGCCGATGAAGACACGAAATATGTGTTCACATTGTCAGAAGCTGGCAAATACACAGTGACAATTACTGCTAAAGACAAAGCAAGCAATGAAACAGTGAAAACGTACACAGTTGATGTATCAGCAGAAGAAAATAAAGCGTCTACTGCAACCGAGGTGTTCGGTACAGTATTACTTGTCCTTTCGATTCTTGTGTTGCTTGGGGTGGTAATCTACTTTGTTAAACCAACACCAAAGAGCAAAAAAGACAAAAAGAAAGATATCGAAGTTAAAGATGAAAAATAATTAACAAAGCAATCCATTCGGATTGCTTTTTATATGTAAGATAATGATTTATTTTATGATTGGTAGAATCTAAAAGGCTTGTTGACTTTGTATCGCATTTTTGGTATAATAACATAAATTGTGAGGAATAAATGAATACATATAAATATTTTGAGTTTAGAGATTTGATTGAAATTTTTGAAAGTATGGAAAAAATTCATCCGAACTTTTACTTTAATATTTCAAAACATCAATTTGAAAAAGAAATGGAGAAAACTAAAGAAAATTGGGAAAATTTAGATATATATGAAAAAAATTACGAACTCTTGCGTTTGAATGCTCTTATAGGAGATTTACACACTAGAGCTATGCCAACAATAGGGTCCAAATACACATATCCTGTCCGCATAGGCAAATTTAAAGAAGGCTATTTTATTAAAGATTGCGTGATGAAAAGTTTTGCAGAAAAAAATATGTATGCTCAAGTTTTAGCAATAAATGATATCAATATTGATGAATTAAAAAATATTTTGAAAAAGATTATTAGTACCGAAGTGGGTGCTTTTGAAAGTATATTTTGTAATTTATTGACAAGTCCACTAATTTTAAAAATTGCTAAAATAACAAATAAAGATGAGATAACTATGACTCTCAAAAAAGACAATAAAGTTTATAATGTTATAATTCAACCCGAAAGAAAAAAAGTGGAAAACAAAAAAATAAAATGGTTATTTTCCGAAATTAAACCAAATTTTAAATTTGAAAATACAGACGAGTATTTCTATATTGACATCAATCACTTTTCTGATGACAAAAAAATAAATCTAAATAAATTGTACATTGAGGCATCAAAGGCAATAAATATGAGAAAACCATTTATTATTGATGTTAGGGGGAATTCTGGCGGAAACTTCAATCGTTTTAAAGATATTATAGAACTACTCAAGGAAGAAGGAATAAAGGGGTATTGCCTAATTGACAACGAATCATGTTCTGCTTCGGTTATGGCATCTACTGCTTTAAAGAAAATAGGATTTAAGTTAGTAGGAGAACCAACAAAGCAACCATCAACTTTTTTTGGTGGTGTTTATGGAATTAAAGAAACAAAAAGCGGTTTTAAATATCTAGTTGCGTCTAGTCTTGTTGACGACAATCAAAATAGACACTATCAAGGTATTCCACGTTCAGTTAAATTTTATGACGCCCCATTGCAACCCGATGTGTTGATTGAACAAAGTATCGTTGATTATAAAGCAAAGAAAGATACGGCACTAGATTATTGCAAAAAGAATATTTCGCAAACGAAAGTACATATTGTCCCTTATGAATTTTCTTAAATTTTAGAAATTATGTTTCAATATGCTTGTTTTGTAAATTAAAAAGTGTTAAAATACCATAATAAAAAAGTTATAAAAAATAGTAAAATGGAGAAAATATGTTAGATAAACAAACTTCAGAATTGTTGAAAGTGTTGAATAGCTTTTGCAAAGACGGGGCATACAAAGTGCTCGAAAAAGATAAAATTATTGACAAAATGGCAACAAAGTTCAAACCTGACAAAGACTCACTTTCACAAATGCTTGCGCACCTTTCCGAACGCAATTATTTGAGTGTTAAGTACGCAGATGGAGCAGTTTATTGCCTCGCAGTATTGCCGAAAGGTAGACTATTTGATGAGAAAATTCGTGAAATAAGTGCAGAGCGAAGAAAATATAATAAAAATCTCGCCATAACAATAGCAGTTTCAAGTGTATGTGGTTTTTTAGGAGCAATGCTAGGAGTATTGATTTCTAAGTTAATGTTTTAGGAGATACAAATGTTGAATAAGAACGAAAAACGAATTATGAATGTCCTATTGAATTTGTGTAAAAATAACAATACGTGCTTGACAAGCCACGACGATATTGTGAAAAGGTTGAAAAGCAAAGAATATCTTACCCGTAAGGAAGTGGATGACATCCTTGAGAAATTATCGTTAGAAGGATATATTGATTGTACACTCACCGACAATCGCGGGAAACGCGGATATTGCGTTACAGTATTAAAGAAGGGTGCGGGATTTACTCGAGAAGAAAAAGACAAAAATAAAATTTTGTGGGGTCGAATTGGAATAACAGTTGCACTTGCCATACTTTCTTTTGCAGTAACACTTATACTGAAATCTATTTTTTGAGGTATAATATGGAAAAGTTTGAACTGCATTCTAAATACAAGCCAACAGGCGATCAACCGCAAGCAATTGAGCGTTTGACACAGGGTTTTCAAGACGGATTGAAAAGCCAAGTATTGCTTGGAGTTACAGGGAGTGGAAAAACTTTTACAATGGCAAATGTCATTGCAAATCTTAATCGGCCGACTTTGGTTATAGCTCACAACAAAATTCTTGCTGCACAACTTTGCAATGAATTTCGCGAGTTTTTCCCAAATAATCGTGTCGAATTTTTTGTCAGTTATTATGATTACTATCAGCCTGAAGCCTATATTCCAAGTTCAGATACTTATATTGAAAAAGATATGGCTATTAACGACGAAATCGATAAATTACGTCATAGTGCAACTTGCTCACTTTTTGAACGCAACGACACCATAGTTGTTGCTTCTGTATCTTGCATTTATGGATTAGGAAATCCTGAAATCTATAAAAAAGCGCGAATTTCTCTTCGACCAGGGGACATAGTTGACAGAAATGACGTAATAAAAAAACTAATCGAACTAAGATTTGAGCGCAGTGATATTGACTTTAAACGTGCAACATTTCGCGTGCGGGGGGATATTTTGGACGTAATACCCGCTTATACAAATAATATTGCTATTCGCATTGAATTCTTTGGAGATGGAATTGAAAGAATAACACAAATTGATGTTGTAACAGGCAAATTTATTTCGGAACTCAAACATTGTTTTTTGTTCCCCGCAAGCCACTACACCGTAGATGGTGATAGTGCAGAACAAGCACTAGCACAAATCGAACAAGATTGTGCCGAAAGAGTCAAATTTTTTGAAAATAAAGGAAAATTTATTGAAGCACAAAGAATAAAAGAACGTGTCAAATATGATGTCGAAATGATACGTGAGATGGGTTATTGTAATGGGATTGAAAATTATTCGCGATATTTTGACGGACGTAACGTGGGGGAGGCCCCATACACATTACTTGACTATTTTCCTAAGAATTTTATTACATTTATCGATGAAAGTCATATGTCAATTCCACAAATTAAGGCAATGTATAAAGGAGATCTAGCACGAAAAACAAGTCTTGTTGAGTATGGGTTCAGATTGCCCGCGTCATATGATAATCGTCCACTCAAATTTGAAGAATTTGAACAACGCATTCATCAAACGACCTTTGTTTCCGCAACTCCAGCAAATTATGAAATGAATTTGAGTGACCAAACTGTCGAACAAATCATTCGTCCAACAGGTCTTGTCGATCCAATAATAGAGGTTCGCAAAACCGATGGACAAATTGATGACCTTATCGGAGAAATTTATAAAAATACCGAGAAAGGTTTTAGAACACTTGTTACCACATTGACAAAGAAAATGGCGGAAGATTTGACCGCCTATTTGGCAGAACACTTAATCAAAGTCAAATATATGCACTCCGAAATTGACACGTTAGAACGCGTTGAAATAATAAACGGATTGCGTAATGGCGATTTTGACGTCTTAGTTGGTATCAACCTTTTGCGCGAAGGGTTGGATATACCAGAAGTCTCGCTTGTTGCAATACTTGATGCGGACAAAGAAGGCTTTTTACGTAGTGTTGGCGCACTGATTCAAACAGTTGGGCGTTCAGCGCGAAATAGTGAGGGTCGTGTTATTATGTATGCAGATGTAATGACCGATTCAATGAAAAATGCAATTGACGAAACAAATCGTCGTCGCGAAATTCAAATAAAGTATAATGCGCGCTATGGCATAACACCACAAACAATTTCCAAAAAAGTCCAAAATACTCTGCAAATTTCTAAAAAAGTTGACAAAAAAGTCAAGAAAACGAACAATGAATTAATTGATGAAATTGAAAAATTAAAAGCAATGATGACGCTCGCAAGTAAAAATCTTGATTTTGAGCGAGCGATTATTTTGCGTGAACAAATCTCTGAACTTAAAAAACAAATAAAGTAATTAATATATAGATTGACAACAATTACAATTGCTATGATCTAAATTCAAAATAATGCAATAGAAATTGCAAAATAAATTAGAGGATAAAAAGATGTTAGAAAATATAGTAGTTAAGGGAGCAAAAGAAAACAACCTAAAAAATATTGATGTTACAATACCGCGCAACAAACTTGTTGTCTTTACAGGGGTAAGTGGGAGTGGGAAAACAACACTTGCGTTTGATACAATATTTGCGGAAGGACAACGACGTTATGTTGAATCACTTTCTTCATATGCTCGAATGTTTTTAGGGCAAATGCAAAAACCTGATGTTGAGAGGATTGACGGACTTTCGCCCGCAATCTCAATTGACCAAAAAACAACTTCTCACAATCCGCGTTCAACAGTTGGCACAGTGACTGAAATTTATGATTATCTCCGTCTTCTTTTCGCGCGTATTGGCACACCTTATTGCCCAAGTTGTGGCAGGAAAATTGAATCACAAACAGTTGATCAAATCATTGATAAAGTCAAAGAACTAGGCGCGGGTGCAAAATTTATTGTGCTAGCGCCCGTAGTTCGTGGGCAAAAAGGCACATTTGCAAAGTTGTTGGAAAATGCGCGAAAAGACGGTTTTGCACGTGTTGAAATCGACGGAGAAACTTATGAGCTTGATGATAACATTTCTCTTGACAAAAACAAGAAACACAACATCAATATTGTCATAGACCGTCTAATTTTGAAAGATGGCATTGACAAACGCTTAAATGATAGCATCGAAACAGCGATTAATCAAGCAAATGGTCTTGTTATTATCAATTCGTTTGATAAAGAAATGCTTTTTAGCACATCTCACGCTTGCACGTATTGCAACATAAGCATTGGCGAAATTGCTCCTAGGTTATTCAGTTTCAATAACCCCTTTGGTGCTTGTGCTGAATGTAATGGTCTTGGGGTCAAAATGGAGATTGATCCGCGAAAATTTATCAAAGAAAATTTAACAATTAACGAAGGGGCAGTTTATGTATCTGGGTGGAATATGGAGCCACGAAGCATTTCTGCTATGTATATGAGGGGACTGAGTCAAAAATATGGTTTTTCACTAGATGTGCCATTTAAAGATTTACCAAAGAATTTTCAGAATATTATTCTCTATGGAACAGGAAGCGAAGAAGTTGAATTTAATTTCATTGCAAATAATGGCAAATCTCGCAAATTTGTTCACCCATATGAGGGAATTATCAATAATCTCGAAAGACGCTACCGTGAAACAAATAGCGAAGGTGCAAAGGCCGATATTGGGAGATTTATGATAGAACGTGAATGCCCGCATTGTCACGGAATGCGTCTTCGTTCCGAAGCACTTGCAGTTAAAATCGCAAATAAAAATATAAATGACGTATGTAACTTACCTATAAATGAAATAATTGATTTTTTTGAAAAAATCGAATTAACTCCATATCAATATTCAATTGCCGAGCCGATTTTGAAAGAAATTAAAGCGCGATTACATTTTTTGATTGATGTGGGACTGGATTATTTGACACTTTCTCGTTCTGCAAACACTCTTTCAGGTGGGGAATCTCAGCGTATACGTCTTGCTTCACAAATTGGAAGTGGGTTGACAGGAGTCTTGTATATTCTCGACGAACCCAGTATAGGCTTGCACCAACGTGATAACGAAAGGCTATTGCTTACCTTAAAACACCTACGCGACTTGGGCAATTCAGTAATTGTCGTCGAACACGACGAGGATACAATCAAATCTGCTGATTATATTGTTGATATCGGACCGTACGCAGGAGCACGTGGAGGTGAACTTGTCTATGCAGGAGAAATAGACGGGCTCAAAGAATGCGAGCGTTCTATTACTGGGCAGTACATCTCTGGAAGAAAAAAAATTGAAGTCCCTACAATGCGTCGAAAAATCGGCGATAAATTCATTGAAATAAAAGGTGCAAAGCAAAATAACCTAAAGAATGTCAATCTCAAATTACCGCTAGGTGTATTTAACGTCATTACAGGTGTCAGTGGTAGCGGGAAAAGTAGTTTAATTACTGAAACCCTATGGCCAGCACTTTCAAATAGATTAAATAAATCTGAACTGAATGAAGGGAAATATACCGACATCTTAGGCACCGAAAATTGCGACAAAGCAATTTTCATAGACCAAAATCCAATTGGCAGAACCCCACGTAGTAATCCAGCAACATATTGTGGAATTTTTACTACAATTCGTGAATTATTCGCAAAAACACAAGACGCACGCGAGCGCGGGTATGAAATGGGACGCTTTAGTTTTAACGTCAGTGGTGGGCGTTGTGAAGCGTGTGCAGGTGACGGAATCAAGAGAATAGAAATGTTTTTCTTGCCAGATGTGTATGTTCCTTGTGAAGTGTGTAAAGGGAAACGCTACAATCGTGAAACACTTGAAGTCAAATATAAAGGAAAATCAATTTTTGATGTTCTTGATATGACTGTTGAAGAAGCCCTTGAGTTTTTTGATAATGTCCCGCAACTCAAAAATAAAATACAAACGCTATACGATGTCGGGCTTGGATATATCAAACTTGGACAACCCGCAACAACATTAAGTGGCGGGGAAGCGCAAAGAGTCAAACTCGCAACTGAACTTGCAAAACGCAACACAGGCAAGACTGTTTATATTTTAGACGAACCAACAACAGGACTCTCAATGTATGACGTCGATAAATTAATTAATATTTTGCAAAGACTTGTGTCAGGTGGTAACACCGTTATCGTTATAGAACACAATCTAGACTTAATCAAAGTTGCAGATTATATTATAGATATAGGTCCCGACGGTGGAGATAAAGGTGGCAAAATTATCGCTGAAGGCACACCCGAAAAAATTGTAAACTCATCAATTAGTTATACAGGTAAATTTTTAAAGCCATATTTATCATAAAAATTTTTAAAAAATACAAAAAAGTCGGCAGTTTTGCCGACTTTTCTCTTTTTAAATTATTTTTTTTACAAATCAAACCACGATTTTCCACACGAAAGGTCGACTGTCAAAGGGACATTTAATGTAACAACATTCTCCATTTCTTCTTTCAAGATTTTACTAACAATGTTCTTCTCGCTTTCTTTTGCTTCAACAATCAATTCGTCGTGAATTTGCAAAATGAGTTTACTTTGCAATTTAAATTCCTTGAATTTGTTTGCAATGTTTATCATTGCAATTTTGATGATATCACTCTCAGAACCTTGCAAAGGGGAATTCATCGCAATTCTTTCCCCTAATTTTTCCACAATTTTATTTTTTGATTGCAATTCGGGAATATAGCGTTTTCTCCCAAACATAGTCGAAACGAACCCTTCTTTGCGTGCTTGTTCAACGCAATTTTCCATATACACTTTGACGCCACTATATTTTTCAAAATAAGTTTCAATATAATGTTTAGCCTCTTTGCGTGAAATTTGCAATCCTTGTGCAAGCCCAAAATCACTCATACCATAAATAATACCAAAGTTTACAGTTTTTGCAATTCTTCGCATTGACGGAGTAACTTCATCAATTGGCGTATGGAAAATTTCGCTTGCAGTATAAATATGAATGTCGTGACCAGTTTTAAAGGCCTTGACAAGTTTTTCGTCTTGACTATAATGTGCTAGCAATCTCAACTCAATTTGGCTATAGTCAGCGGAAATAAATATATTGTCATCAGATTTTACTACAAACATTTTGCGCAAACTTTTCCCCTCGTCGTCGCGAGTTGGAATGTTCTGCAAATTTGGATTGACGCTTGAAAGTCTTCCAGTTGTAGCCATTGTTTGATTAAATTCTGTGTGTATAATATCATTATTATCAAGATGTTGTACTAGTCCATCAAGATACGTACTAACTATTTTTTGTACTTTTCGGTAACGCATAAGTAATGGAACAATTGGGTGCTCATTTTCAATTTCTTGCAGTATTTCAATATTTGTTGAACGTTTTTTGTTCTTTGGCAAAGGAATTCTTAATTTATCAAACAAAATTTCAGCAAGTTGTTGCGTGGAGTTAATATTAAATTTTTCTCCCGCAAGTGCATAAATTTGTTCAACAATATTCTCGATTTGTGCTGAAAAATTCTTTGTCAATTCAAGCAAAATATTTCTATCAACCTTGATTCCTTCTTTCTCCATATCAAATAAAACATCTTCAAGTTTAAGTTCCAAATTATAATATAATTCGCGCAAGCCCAAATCATCAATTTTGGGTTTAAGTATATCTTTAGCTTGTAATATGCCAACACCCATAAAGTTAATGTCAAGTCCTAAGTAATCAAATGCTTTGTCAATAATTTCAAACTTAACTGATGGGTCAATTATATATTGTGCAAGCGCAATATCAAAACACGGCATATTTATATCAATTCCAAATTTTGCAAAAAAATGTTTTTGTTTTTTATATTTAAAATAAACTTTATCAATTTTGTCATTTTGAATAAACGGGACTAATAAGTCAAAATATTGTTTAGTATTTTCTTTAACATTATTTAAAGATATAAAATAGTTTGTTTTCAAATCAAAAGCAAAATGTAAAGCATCATAATATTTTTCGTAATGTGCCACAAAGGTGTCGGCATTAGCGTGATTTTTGACAATTTCACGTAATTGTTCAAGCGTGGCAACTTCAACATTTTCACACGTGTTGCTATGTTCTTTTACAATTTCTGCACCATCATCAAAAATATCTCTTTTTAATAGGGAAGTAAATTCATAGTCAGCAAATTTTTCCTTGACAACATTACTAAAAGGGAAATGAAATGACAATTCATCAATCGTGCATTCAATCTCACTATTTGTGTCAATAGTCGCAAGTTCATAACTCAAATATGCCATATCGCGACCATTTGCAACCTTGTCGTGTTTGGCCCCCTTCAATTCATCAATATGCGCATATAAATTATCAAGCGAGCCATATGAATGCATAAATTCAAGCGCAGTTTTTTCTCCCACACCCGCAATTCCAGGGATATTGTCGCTTGAATCTCCCATCATTGCCTTTAAGTCCACCATCCGTGGCGGTTCAAAGCCGTAAACATCGCGGAAATGAGTCAAATCAAAAACTTCAGTCTCCGAAATTCCCTTACGTGTCAACCAAACAGTTGTATTTTCATCAACGAGTTGCAACAAATCTTTGTCCCCCGAAACAATGACCGAATTTAAATTAAAGCGCTTTGCAAGTGTCCCCACAATGTCATCTGCTTCAATCCCGTCTTTTATCAACACTTTAATCCCCATATCCCGCAACAAATTTTGCAAAAGTGGCATTTGCGTTACCAAATCTTCAGGCATCGCATTGCGTCCCGCCTTGTATTCAGCATATTTTTCGTGTCTAAAAGTTGGTTTGTGTGCATCAAATGCAACAGCAAAATATTTGGGATTATTTTCAGTAATTAGTTTAACTAAAATATTACAAAAACCAAAAATAGCATTACATACAAGCCCGCTTTTATTTTTTAATGGGGGCATAGCATAAAAGGCACGATTAGCAAGAGAGTTGCCGTCAATAATAATTAAATCCACAATAAACCTCATCGATTTAGTATAACATAGTTTTTAAAATTATCAAACTGTATTTTAAAAAATTATTGCCAAACTCCGCAAAAGTTATTATTGTATTAATTTCTAAAGTAAATTCTATAGCAAAATTTGTGGTGTAATTTAACAAAAAATATTTATAAAAAAAAATTAAATACAAAGTAAAACATCAAAATTTTATATTAAATTTACAATACAAAGGCGCATAAATTAATAAAAAAAATAAAAAATTTTCAAAAAAACATTATTATTTGTTTGACAAACCACAATTTTATTCAAAAAGTCTATTGACACGTGAGAGAGAATAATGATATAATATTGAAGGAAAATGACAATGTCGAAAGAATTTAAATCTCTTTGATAAAATTGTAGATGAGATATGTTATGATAAATAAACACACAAAGGATTTTTTATGACTAAACACAAAAATAAGGGTTCAAAATCAAAAACACCTTATAGAAAATGCTCCACCGATGCAAAATTTTTAGGCAATAATGGTACAAATAATGGCAATTATTTTGAGCAAGTAAGCGATGAATACTATGATATAGTTAATGAGTATGTCGACGGCAAATTGTGTTCAAGTACACGATATGATAAGTCTTTAGGATGTAAGCGCATAAGTTATTTTTATAGTGATGGGAAACCTAAAAATGTGTTAGATATAGACGAGCGCGGAATGAAGAAAAAAGAAGTTATTTTTCAGGCGGACGGCGCAATAGGTAAAAAAATATTTTATGACGATTTTGAAGATGTTGAGATGGTGTCCAACTACAAAAATAATTATGAACATTCAAGAATATATTACAAAAACAAAGATGGTAAAAATAAAATTCTAAAGAAGATAGTGCTTTTTAGAGATTTAGATGGACGATTAAGAAGAGAAGACGTATATAACGAGTCAGATAGTTTAGTCAGAGAGGACATTTACGAATACACTGATTCAGCGCATCCAAAAAGTGGACGACTCTCAGAAAGGAAAGAGTGGTACAATAATGGACGCACTAAATCTAAAGTTGAGTATTACGAAAATGGACAGGAACGCAAAAGAACTAATTATGACAAGAATGGGAACAAAACTCTTGAAGCAATATACACCCCTAATGGACATATTAAATCACTCAACGTAAATGGCACAAATGTGAGTCGTCAAGATGATGATTTAGAATTAAGTTAAAAATTTAGTATTATGAAGCAATATAAAAAGTGATAATAGACATACAATGGTTTTAATTTCACTTTTTTTATTGCATTATGTAATTTAATTTGCTTAAAAAATAATGAGTTTTTTATGAAATAAACTTTATAAAAAAGTTGAGCCAAAAATTGCTTTGAGAATTAATAAGAATTAGTGGTATTCTTTTTGCGAGTGTGGCGCACTTGACAAAATAATAAATAAATGCTATACTATGATGAATAAAAAAATGATGAGGAGATTTTTATGAGTAATATGGGTGATGAAGGTGACGCGAATACTTTTGCAAACGGGAAAGATGTTGTGAGTTATTATGACAATGGGAACGTCAAAAGACGGGAATATTTTAGGAATGATGGCACAAAAAGCTACGAATGCAGTTATCGTAACAATGGATGTAAGGATGAAGAGATAACCTATGGTGTTGATGGAGAGAAGACAACTAAAATTATATATAAAGATGGTTTAAAAATTTGTCAAGTGGATTATAAAAAATATGGTTCAACAAATTGGGATATGCAAAAGACGTTATTTGAGTATGATAGCAAGGGAAGATTGATTATAGAACAAGTGCTGGTGAGAGACACTCCTCAGCGTTGGTTTAGAAAATGTAAAACTTTATACACATACACACATCCTAAAGCAATGAATGAAAGACGAAAGGTAAAAGAAATAACATATCATTGTCTAAGTGGGGATGTTAAAGAGGAAAAAGTGTATCATGAAAATGGTCAATTGCATAAATTAGTTCGTTATGACAAAAGCAAGAGAATTGAAATAGAAGAATATTATAATGAAGATGGCGAATTGAGATCGAGATTTAGCGAGTTCGATGATGAAAGAGAGTTGTAAAGCAAGACTTGCATAAATTGATTTTTACAAATATAGTAATTAAATAAGAATTTACAAGCTGGACAAGAAGTAACAAAAGGTTGCTTCTTTATTTTTTACACTTTAGCAATTTGTTAGTAAAATCGACAATTTGGTTGTTTTGCTTGCTAAATTATTGATATTAAGGTATAATATGTAGAGTACAATGTGGTATTATGCAATTTTGGCAGAATACTAAATATATATGAGGGAAAGAAAAATGTTAGCAAATGTGAAAAGTTTTGGTTTAAATGGAATAAATGGCTATCTTGTTGAAATAGAAGTTGATCTTAATAGTGGTATGCCAGCATACGAAACAGTTGGTTTGCCTGATACAGCTGTTAAAGAAGGTAAAGAACGCATACGTTCTGCGATAAAGAATTCTGGACTGAAATATCCAATGCTCAATATAACAATCAATCTTGCCCCTGCAGATACGAAGAAAGAGGGTTCAATTTATGACCTTGCAACAGCAGTAGGATTACTTATGGCAAGTGATCAAGTTGATTGTGATAAAGCAAAAGAATTTGCTTACGTAGGTGAATTATCATTGGATGGCTCAATACGCCACGTAAATGGCGTTTTACCAATTTTGATTTCAGCACACGACTTAAACATCTCCAAAGTGATTGTCCCGAGTAAAAACGCAATGGAAGCAAGTTTTATAGAGGGAACTGAGATTTACGCGTTTGATAACCTTCGCGATGTTGTGGCATTCCTTAATGGTGAGATAGATGTCAAACCTCTTGAAAGTAGCAATTACGAAAATGTTTTGCAAGAACAAAAATATATCAACGATTTTAAGTATGTCAAAGGACAGTCGCAAGCAAAACGTGCGCTAGAAATTTCCGCTGCTGGTGGGCACAATGTTTTGATGATAGGGCCCCCAGGGGCAGGGAAAACAATGCTAGCCAAATGTTTTGCTAGTATATTGCCTGATATGACATTTGGTGAGGCGCTTGAATGCACAAAAATTCACAGTATTGCAGGAATTCTTGACAATAAAGAAGGAATTGTTTCAACACGCCCATTTCGTTCACCGCACCACACAGCCACACTAATTGCGTTGACAGGTGGTGGCGCAAATGCAAAACCGGGCGAAATTAGTCTTGCACACAACGGCGTACTATTTTTAGATGAACTTCCAGAATACAATCGTAGAACAGTCGAAACACTTAGACAACCACTTGAGGACGGGAAAATTACAATTGCTCGCAACAAAATGACAGTTGAATATCCAGCGAATTTTATGATGATTGCATCAATGAACCCTTGTCCATGTGGGTATTATGGTTCAGAAACAAATCAATGTCGTTGTACCCCCGCACAAATATACAAATATTTAAACAAGTTGTCGGGCCCTCTTATGGATAGAATAGACATACATATGGAAGTTGATGGCGTAACTTATAACGAGTTAAAATCAGATTCGACGGCGGAATCTTCAGCAGACATCAAGAAGCGTGTCAACAAAGCACGTGCAATTCAATTAGAACGCTACAAAGGCAATGGTATTTACAGCAATAGTGAGATGACTCCGCAAATGATTCAAACTTATTGTAAGTTAGATGAAGAAAGTGAAGATTTACTCGAAGAAGCGTTCGAAACTCTCAATCTTAGCGCACGTGGACATAATCGCATTTTGAAAGTCGCGCGCACAATTGCTGACCTAGAGGGAAGCAAAGACATAAAAATTGAACACGTTGCGGAGGCAATCGGATATCGTTCACTTGACAAAAAATACATCTTGTAGTTTATGATACATAAAAGGGAGAATGTATGAAAAAAAATCTTAACAACGAAAGAACATCAATTTGGCTTGATTCATTTGAAGGAATAACACTAAAACAAAAATTTTTACTATTAGATTATTTTATAGAACCACAAAATTTGTTTGAAAATTTTTCTTCGAACGCTGAATTTATCAAAGCAGTAATTGGCGATGCCAATTACAACAAAATGTCCTATGCTAAGAGTGAAGAATACATCGATAGAATTATTGAGTCGTATCAAAAGGCAAAAATTGGTTTTGTATCACGTTATAATGATAAGTATAGTAATTTATTGAAGCAAATAGCAAAACCTCCACTTGTTTTATATTATAAGGGGGATGTTAGTTTATTAAATACTTTTTGTATTAGCATTGTTGGAACGCGCCATTGCACACATTATGGTGCAGATTGCGCACGTAAGTTTGGTAAAGAATTAGCAGAAAATGACATTACAATTATTTCTGGATTAGCAACAGGTATCGATACATTTGCACACGAAGGGGCACTTTCAAGTGGCAAAACAATTTCAGTATTTGCAGGCGGTGTTGACGTGATTTTCCCAACGGCGAATACAAAACTTGCTGAAGATATCGAAAAAAGTGGATTAATTGTGTCAGAATTTAAACCAAACACTCCAACAAAAAGTTACAATTTTCCGCTTAGAAACCGAATAATTGCAGGGCTCAGTCGAGGTATATTAATAGTTGAAGCATCAAATAGAAGCGGAACAATGCACACAAAAGAATATGCAATCAGTGAAAATCGTGATGTTTTTTGCATCCCAGGTAATATAAATAGTTATGCAAGTCAAGGGACTAATCGTCTCATTCGAAATCAAGAAGCTATTTGTGTCATTGACCCTATTGATATTCTCAATCACTATTATTTTACGCCAAAAATAAAAAAAGAAAATGTGCAGACACGATTTGATGGGTTAATGGGAGATGTTTACAATTATCTAAAAGTTGAAAGTATGGATTTTGAAACATTAAAAGAAAAAACCTTAGCAGACACAAAAACCCTTAATCAAATATTGACTAAAATGGAAATTAAAGGCATAATAAAAAAGTTGGCGGGAAATAAGTATGAATTGAAAACGTAAAATAGTTGTTTTTAACAAAAAAATGTGTTAGAATAAAATGTTTTGTAATTTTTTATAAAATATTAATGATTAAAACAATAAAGAATATTAAATATATTCAGAGTAATTTGGAGCAATAATGATTTTAGTAGTTATAGAAGGTATTGGTAAAAGAGAAACAGTAAATAAATATCTTGGTGCAGGTTACGAAGTTTTCGCATCAGGCGGACACGTCCGCGACCTACCCGAGCGCGGACTTGGCGTTGATGTGAAAAATAATTTTGAATTGCAGTATAAAAATATTCCCGACAAAGAAAGAACAATCAAAGAATTGCTTTCCAAAGCAAAGAAAGCGGACGCAATTTTACTTGCAACCGACCCTGACCGTGAAGGAGAAGCAATTTCGTGGCATTTAGCGTACATTTTAGGTCTTGACGTTAATTCATCTTGTCGAATTGAATTCAACGAAATAACAAAGGACGCTATTTCTCACGCACTCGAAAATCCGCGTCCACTTGATTTAAAACTTGTCGATGCACAACAAGCGCGCAGAGTTTTGGATAGGTTAGTTGGTTACAAATTGTCGCCATTTCTATCACATAAAATTGCTCCCAAATTATCAGCGGGGCGTGTTCAATCAGTTACACTTAAATTAGTTACAGATAGAGAGCGTGAAATTTTGAATTTTAAACCCGAAGAATATTGGAATTTGACCGCAATAATGAAAAAGAAAGTTTGCGAAACTGATAATGAGATTGAATTCAAAGCAACATTTAATGGGGTCAACGATAAGAAAGTCAAAATTAAGAATGCCGAACAAATGCAAATATTGCGTGAACGACTTAAAGATAAAGAATATAAAGTTTATAAAATTAAAAAAGGCGAAACCTTTACAGCCCCCAATCCTCCATATATCACAAGTTCAATGCAACAAGATGCATTGAATAAAATCGGTTTTAGTCTTAAAAAGACAACAAGTGTTGCACAAAAGCTATACGAGGGCGTCGACATTGTAGGAGAGGGCAAATCCGCACTCGTTACGTATATAAGAACGGATTCCACTCGCGTTGCGCCTCAAGCGCAAGCAAGCGCGAAAGAATTTATTCTTGCAAATTATGGAGCGGAATACTATCCAGCAAAACCAAATGTTTACAAGGCGAAGAAAGACGCCCAAGACGCGCACGAAGCAATTCGTCCTGTTAATATCAATAGAACACCTGAGTCGCTGAAAGGGAAAATTGCTGACGATGAGTATAAATTGTATAAATTAATATATGAGCGCTTTTTGGCGAGTCAAATGAGCAGTGCTAAATTTTATTCAGTGAGCGCCGATCTTGAAACTGTCGACACTGAAAAAAAATACCAGTTCAAAGCGACTGGTCGAACATTACTATTTTCAGGGTTTATGAAAGTATATAAAGCATACACCGAAGATGATGAAAAAGAGCAAGACAAAATGCCAAATCTCAACGAAAATGATTTGTGCCTTGCAATTTCTTATAAGGAAGAGCAGAAATTTACAAAACCACCTGCAAGATTTACTGAAGCAAGTTTAGTCAAAACAATGGAAGAAAAAGGAATCGGGCGTCCCGCAACCTACACCCCAACAATTACTTTGCTTGCCTCTCGTTCTTACACTGAGAAAGATGGGAAATATTTGAAGCCAACTGAACTTGGATTTAAAGTTACTGACCTGTTGACCAAATATTTTGAAAACATTATGGATATTTCATTTACTGCTGGGATGGAAACAAAACTCGATGAAGTCGCTGAAGGTCAACTTGATTGGAAAGCTGTAGTTGGAGAGTTTTGGGCAGACTTTGAAAAACAACTGGCAATAGCAGGGGAAAGTACAGAAACATACAAAGCGGAGCCAATTCCAACAAAAGAAGTATGTGACAGATGTGGTAGTCCAATGGTTATTCGAGAGGGGCGCTTTGGAAAATTTTTGTCTTGTTCAAGTTATCCAACGTGTAAAAATATTCGCAAAGATATTCGCATAAGCGAAAATAATGAACTTATAAAGGTAGAGCCCAAACCCATACTTCCAACAAAAGAAATATGCGACAAATGTGGTAGTCCAATGACAATTAAAGAAGGGCGTTTTGGGAAATTTCTTGCCTGTTCCAATTATCCGAAATGTAAGAATATCAAATCAATAGATAAAGTTGATTATGGGACTTGCCCAAAATGTGGGAAACCCCTTGCTAAGCGTATGAACAAAAATAGAAGATTTTTCTATGGTTGTACAGGTTATCCCGAATGCGACTTTTTGTCAAATAACCCACTCACCTAATATTTTAATATCTAAAAAGATAAAGAATAAACACTAAAATAAAGACAATATTTATAATAAGGAGAAGAAATGGAACAAATTCATAGTACAACAATAATCGCCGTCAAAAAGGATGGCAAAACAGCAATGGCGGGGGATGGCCAAGCAACAATAGAACACATCGTCGCGAAAGCACACGCAAAGAAAGTTCGTAGAATTTACAATGACCAAGTTATCGTTGGGTTTGCTGGCGGTGTTGCCGACGCGCTGACATTAATTGATAGATTCGAAAGTATGTTACAAAAATATTCAGGGAATCTTATGCGCAGTGCAGTTGAGCTTGCACAAACGTGGCGTAGAGATGAAGCAATGCGCAAATTAGAGGCACAAATGATTGTCGCCGACAAAAACACAATGCTCCAAGTGACTGGAGCAGGCGAAGTCGTCGAACCTGATGATGGAATTTTGTCAATCGGGTCAGGCAGTGTGTACGCACTTGCGGCGGCAAAAGCACTCACCGCACATACAAATATGACCGCGCGTGAAATTGCTGACAACGCAATTAATATTGCTGCCGATATTTGCATTTACACAAATCACAATATCACAATAGAGGAGGTCTAAATTATGGAAATGTCGCCAAAAGAAATTGTCAAAGAACTTGATAAATACATTATTGGGCAAGAAAAAGCAAAGCGCGCTGTCGCAGTTGCGCTCAGAAATAGATATCGTCGCAGTCAACTATCCGAAGAAATGAAAGAGGACATAACCCCTAAGAATATCATACTGAAAGGGCCAACAGGCGTTGGGAAAACCGAGATTGCAAGACGCTTGGCAAAATTAGTTCACGCACCATTTGTTAAGGTGGAAGCAACGAAATTTACTGAAGTTGGATATGTCGGGCGCGATGTTGAAAGCATCATCCGCGACCTTGCTGAAACATCAATTCGACTCGTCAAAGAAGAAAAGTTTGAGGAAGTCAAAGAAAAAACGTCCGTAATTGTCAACCAACAACTTGTGAAAATGATTTTTGACCAAAAAAATAAAGAAAAAGCAATTGAAGATGAAAATAAAGACAATGTCCGTTCACAAATTGAGAAAGATTTACTTGCAGGAAAACTCGACGATTTTGTAATAGACATTGAAATCGTTGAAGCACCAAAGCAAGTTGAAATAATGCCAGGTATGGGAGCAATGGACTTGGGCGATATTATGAGCGGAATTTTTCCACAAAGAAAGAAGCATAAGAAAATGCCAGTCAAAGTTGCACGCGACTATATGATGAATGAAGAATCTTCAAAGTTTATCGATATGGACACCGTCAAAGCTGAAGCAATTCGCCGTTGCGAACAAGACGGCATTGTGTTTATTGACGAAATTGACAAAGTAGCAGGTAAGGGTAATGGTAAAAATGGTCCCGATGTTTCGCGCGAAGGCGTTCAAAGAGACATTCTACCGATTGTTGAAGGTAGCGCAGTAACAACGAAGTATGGAACAATCAAAACCGACTACATTTTGTTTATCGCGGCTGGGGCATTCCACACCGCAAAAATTGAAGATTTGATACCTGAATTATTAGGGCGTTTCCCAATCCAAGTTGAATTGCAAAACCTAACAAAGGAAGATTTTGTCAATATTTTAACTAACACCAAAAATTCAATTACGCAACAGTATAGCGCGCTTTTGAAAGTCGACAACATAAATCTCGTGTTTGATAATAGCGCAATCGACGAAATAGCCGAAATATCTGTTCGTGAAAATGAAACGAGTGAAAATATCGGTGCGCGTCGTCTCCACACAATTATGGAAAATCTACTTGAGAGCATCTCTTTTCACGCCGACGGTTCTTTCCCAATGACAGACGTAAAAATCGACCGCGCATATGTTGATAATGAACTAAAGTCAACACTTTCAAAATATGACTTGACAAAATATATATTGTAATTTTTTGGAAAAAATGCATAGCAAAAAATGTTTAAAGGAGTAAATTATGGAAATATTGCATCTCAATGAAAATTCATACAAAGAATTATTGCAAAAACAAGGCGTTGCTGTCGTGGATTTTTATGCAACGTGGTGTCCCCCATGCAAAATGCTTGCACCAATAATGGAAGAAATCGCCGAAGAAGCAGAAAATTATATAGTTGCAAAACTTGATATCGATGAAGCAATCAACGTTGCTAATGAACTTGGAGTTATGAGTATTCCAACCGTCATCATTTTCAAGGACGGACAAGAAATGGAAAGACTTATTGGTTTTCGTAATAAGGAAGAACTTTTGGAAAAAATCAATAATATAGTTTGCTAATTGATGCGAATTAATTTATAATACAAAAAAAATATATTTATCAAAAATCTAAAAAAATCTATTATACCCCCGCATAAATGTTGAAGTTATGCGGGGGTATAATAAATGAGATACACGTGGATGAGTATATGGAAAAGGGGCAAAAAATGGTAAAAAGCGACAAAAAAGAAAAGTTTTTTTAAAAAGTCGTTGACATTGGGGCGCGTATAGTATATACTAATGAAGTCGCTAGCAAAGTAGGAGAAATCCTAGCTAGCGACAAGTACAATCAAAATTGAATATATTTGTAAGGTTAGTATAAAAGAATAACTTGTCAAATTTTTTTGAACAAAAATACTACTACGAGAATAAAGAAGTTAGTATTCAAATGAGATAGAATTAAAACATTAGAGTTTGATTCTGGCTCAGGACGAACGCTGGCGGCGTGCTTAACACATGCAAGTCGAACGGGGTATAGCAATATACCTAGTGGCGAACGGGTGAGTAACACGTGAGCAACCTACCCTTGAGAGGGGGACAACAGTTGGAAACGACTGCTAATACCGCATAACATATAGAGAAGGCATCTTCACTATATCAAAGGATGCGTCCACTCAAGGATGGGCTCGCGGTCCATTAGCTAGTTGGCGGGGTAAATGCCCACCAAGGCGACGATGGATAGCCGACCTGAGAGGGTGATCGGCCACACTGGAACTGAGACACGGTCCAGACTCCTACGGGAGGCAGCAGTGGGGAATATTGGGCAATGGGCGAAAGCCTGACCCAGCAACGCCGCGTGAAGGAAGAAGGTTTTCGGATTGTAAACTTCTGTTATAAGGGAAAAAGAGAAGATGGTACCTTATGAGCAAGCCACGGCAAACTATGTGCCAGCAGCCGCGGTAATACATAGGTGGCAAGCGTTGTCCGGAATGACTGGGCGTAAAGAGAGCGTAGGCGGTACGGTAAGTCAATTGTGAAAGCCCGATGCTTAACATCGGAAATGCAGTTGAAACTGCCGAACTAGAGTTCGGGAGAGGAAAGTGGAATTCCTAGTGTAGCGGTGGAATGCGTAGATATTAGGAGGAACATCAGAGGCGAAGGCGACTT